>NZ_JBFTSN010000015.1:0-49382 GCF_056400045.1 Paenibacillus sp. 01L418 | reverse complement strand
GGCTGGGGCAACAGGCGCGACAGGAACAGCAGGAGCAACGGGTGTAACGGGCTCCACAGGAGCAACAGGAGCCGACGGTGTAACTGGAGCGACAGGAGTGGCAGGAGCAACGGGTGTAACAGGCTCCACAGGAGCAACAGGAGTAGCAGGAGCAACGGGTGCAACAGGCTCCACAGGAGCAACAGGAGCCGACGGTGTAACTGGTGCGACAGGAGTGGCAGGAGCAACGGGTGTAACGGGCTCCACAGGAGCAACAGGAGCCGACGGTGTAACAGGTGCGACAGGAGCAACAGGAGCAACGGGTGCCACTGGAACGAATGGCGTAACAGGAGCTACCGGTGCCACAGGAGCAACAGGAGCAACAGGAGCAACTGGAACTACGGGAGCCACAGGTGTAACAGGTGCTGAACCAACGGCTGATTCGAGTTATGCTGGCAATACGACGGGTGCACTTATCGCTGTTGTGCTCGGAGGAACGAATGTACCACTCCCGAGCTCACAAAACCTAAGCCCAAATATTACCGTAAACGGAGCTAATGATACCTTTACAGTTGTTAATGCAGGCAGATATTATATCACTTATCAGATCAACATCACGGCTGCCTTACTTCTCAGTACTCGTCTTCTAATTAATGGTGCAGCGAATCTTCCTTCTACGATTGCTCCAGTTCTAAGCGTATCAAGCTTTAATAATGATGTTATTGTTACTTTGACAGCAGGCAGTACCATAACGCTTCAAATGTTTGGATTATTAGGAGCAGCAACGCTGTTAGGCGGCGGAGCGGGTGCGGCTTTGACCATCATTCGGGTTAGTTAATAAAGCAGAAGTAACAGGACAATGGCATGAGAATATGATGTATCAATCTAATCGACTCGCGGGAGTGTGGTTTTGTTGATTTCCATCAGCTTGTGCCTCATTGTCAAAAATGAAGAGAAAACGCTCGGTCGATGTCTAGCTTCCATGAAGGATATCGCTGATGAGATTATTATTGTGGATACGGGTTCTACGGATTTAACGAAGCAGGTTGCGAGCGAGTTTACCAATCGCATCGAACATTTTACATGGATCGATGATTTTGCGGCAGCTCGCAACTATGCTTTTTCTTTAGCAACCAAATCCCATATTATGTGGCTGGATGCAGATGATATTTTGAAGGAAATCGATCAGCAGAAACTGCTGGAGCTAAAACAAAATGTAGATCCTGCCGTCGACTCCATTTCTATGGAATACCACTTGGCGTTTGATGAATTCGGTAATGTAACTTCAAAACTAAGACGAAACCGAATTGTAAAAAAATCGCGTGCTTTCAAATGGATTGGTCCGGTGCATGAATACCTTGAAGTTTATGGGGATATATTGAGCAGCGATATCGCCGTAACCCATAGCAGTATACATCATGACAGTGATCGCAATTTGAACATTTATGAGAAACGACTGGCTAAAGGGGAAATCTTTTCTCCGCGCGATTTATTCTATTATGCCAATGAACTTAAGGACCATGGGAAATATGAGGCTGCTATAAGATACTACGAAAAATTTCTTGCGACGGGCAAAGGATGGATTGAGGATAACATTGCTTCCTGCGGCAGGCTTGCGGATTGTTACAGCGAGCTTAATGAAGTACGCAATGTGGTCGATTCGATCTTCCGCTCTTTCCATTACGACAAGCCTCGTCCGGAATTTTGTTGCCGCCTCGGTTATTATTTCTTACAGCGTCAAGAGTATAAGCTGGCAATTTATTGGTATAAATTGGCGCTGAGCACAGAGAAGCCGGAGCAGAACTGGGGCTTTGAGAATTTAGCTTGTTCTACATGGCTGCCGCAGCTTCAGCTATGCGTTTGTTACGATGGCATAGGTGATTACGAAGCCGCATACGATCATAATGAGAAAGCAGCACAATTTAGGCCGACAGATGAGCGCATTTTGGCAAATCGTGATTATTTGAACAAACGGTTAGGAAAGAAAACAATCGAGATTAGTCTAGAACCCTCAACTTAATGGGTAACAGAGCGAATTTCTAAGATCGAATGAGGATTCCTATTTAAACTGAATATAATTAAACAACAAGATTTCTTCCCTTCAGTTTGGGAGGAAATCTTTTTTTGTTAGTTCAGCATATTTCACTTCGCACTATTGACATCGCCTATGAGCGAGTGTATATTATATTTTATAAAATTATATTGTATAAAATACAAAATCTTCACTGCACCAAATTGCATGAGGAGAATAGAGAAGGCTCTCTTTGGCAATAAGAAAACAAGATGTTATTTCAAGTAACGGAGGTTAAATAAAAGGCCATTGTCGATAAGGTGCTTTTTCATGAGGAGCTTCAAGGTCTAGAGCTTGCAAAGTAACGTACTAAAATAAAAACTAAAATGGAGGAATTAATGATGCAAAACTTATATACAGCTACGGTAACGGCAACAGGTGGAAGAGATGGCAAGCTTGTTTCAAGCGATAATATTTTGAATGTAGATGTAAGAGCCCCTAAAGAGCTTGGAGGAGTGGGTGGCGCAACGAACCCGGAGCAATTGTTTGCAGGAGGTTACGCAGCTTGCTTCGAGAGTGCTCTTAACGTTGTATGCCGGATGAAGAAAATTAAAGTGGAGAAAACCGAAGTAACCGCTCATGTTACGCTTGGCAAGGATGCAGATGGCGGATATGAGCTGGCTGTGAAGCTGGATATTGCGCTTGAGGGCGTTGAAGCAGACGTAGCGAAGGAATTGGTCGAAGCCGCTCATCAGGTATGTCCGTATTCTAGAGCCACTAGAGGCAACATTAATGTAGAACTCAATCTTCTTTAATCTAAAATAGTACAAGCCCAAAGCACAAAAAAAATCCGGAGAATGATCTCCGGATTTTTTGTGATGTTCTTATTTCGCGATGGTTTGTTTGCCCGACAGCTCAATAGATCTTTGTACAAGCACCGTCATTGCATCTACACAAAAGGCTGCGACGTCTTTTTGGATCGGTATGCAGGATAATTCAGTGCATGCGATGATCACACAGTGGCACTCATCCTGCACGAGCAAGTGGTTAATGATGCCTTCAAACTCGGAAGGCTCAACAGGCAAATTGCGTTTGACCTTGTTGTATATAATGTCCATCACATGCTCCTGAATGACTTCTTCAGGCTCGTGAAGGTGCATATTATACTGATTGCAGCCATGACGATACACGCCGCTGCTAACCGTTCCATTTGTAGCTAAAATACCAATCTTACAGTGTTCTCCAAAGGTGTCATGGATCTTTTTCAGCGTCTCATCCACCATGTTGATTATATTTATGCTTGTCATTTGCTGCATATCATTATAGAAATAATGCGACGTATTGCAAGGAATCGCAATATTAGATACGCCTGCTGCCTCAAGGATTTTGAAATCTTTAGCAACCGCTTTGAGAAACAACTCGCCTTTGTTTTCTAATATGACACCTGTTCGATCTGGCAAAGTGGCATGATTGAGAATGACGATATCAATATGCTCTTGATCACGGTCTGCTGCCGTTTGCTCGATAATCATATCGAAAAATACGGATGTTGCTTTTGGGCCCATCCCGCCTATGATGCCTAAGCTTTTAGCTTCCATTGCCTCAACCTACTTTTGATGAAGTGTTTAATTGAAATGATTTAGTTATTCAACGATCATAGCATGGCTTCCCATTGCGTCATAGCTGTTAAAAAAAGTGTCTGCATCGTAAGTAACTTGTCCTTTTAACGGATTCATTACATGTACTTTACCATCTTCATATCCATTTAGGACAACCACGTGCAAATTAATAGGAGCTGAATAATATTCACCAGTATCACTGAAATACCAAGCGTAATTCATTTTTGGCGGCGTGAGATCAAGCGTAATCCAAGTTACGACAGGGATCCCATTATTAAGCTGCTCGATAATTTCCTCTCGCGTGCTGCCGCTAATATCTGAAGTACTGTTGCTGCGCCCTGCGACATCAAAATACAAGTTAGCCGCCTCCACGATAGGAGGAGCAAAACTGAAAAATCCGCCCTTTAACGACCTAGGTTCGCCAGCGTATGATTTATAGGGATCAGGCCCATACAATTTATTGTTTTTGGTGATAAAAGCTTGCTTCGGCAAATAATTATCCGACATTTCTGTTTTGGTAACGTCATATCCGTAATAATTGAGTACCGCGGTTAATGAAGTAATTTCACAGCCGTTAGGCAGCTCAGGCTTCTGCATGATGGTATCGACATCGATATAAACCTTCTTAATAGTTATGGAGCCATCAGCTGCCCGCTCATAATCCTTCACATATTCAAACGTTTTGTTGGTGGTTGTCAGCTCTTGTGCAGGGCCTTTAACCGCTATTTGATGCTCTTCCTCCGACAGCTGATAAGGCCTGCCGACCTTCTGTTGTTTTATCTTATAGCTGGTACCGTAATCGAGCAAAATAGATGTTGCTTTACCCATTTCGTCTGTTGTCATGGTGCCGATAACCGATCCGCTATTAGCAGCGGTTATTGTATATACAGCATCTTTAATCGGCTGCTGCGTTGCTTCGTCTTTGCTTATTATTGTAATTGTTCCTTGCTCTATTTCTGGAGTAGGGGCAGTCGTTTGTGTAGAATCGACTTTCTCATTGAATACAGGTTTTGCATCTTCTTTCGTAAACAATGTATAAATAAAAAATATAATACCCAATAACACCAGGAGCTTGATCATTCTCTTCATGTTGGTGGCTCCTTCACTTTATAGCCGTAATAGTTATGCGACAGTGTGTAACGAGCAGGCAGCCGGTGGCTGCCCCATGCCTGTTACGCTTGCTCGAAGAACGTCTTATGCCATATAAGGAACACATACACTGTCCAAATGTATCTAGCGTAGTTCTGCTTGCCTGAATAATGCGAATCCAGATATTTCATCAGCTCATCGGTATGAAAGAACAGCTTCGCTCGGTCCGAGAGAAACATGTCCTTAACGAGCTTATAATATTTCTCTTGTCTTAGCCAGTGCCTAATAGGTACAGGAAAACCAACCTTTGGTCGATTCGCCCATTCATCGGGAAGTACTTCCTTCGCAGCTGTACGCAGTGCATACTTCGTATTGCTTGGATGTACACGAAGATCAGTAGGCAGCTTGGAAGCCAGATCCATAACCACTTTGTCTAAAAATGGAACTCTCAGCTCAATGGAATGGGCGAGGCTCATTTTGTCTGCCTTAAGAAGAATATCTCCCGGAAGCCAAAGCTTCAGATCGAGATATTGCATTTTGGTTATATCATCTTTGCCCCGCACTTGATCATATACAGTCTTCGTAATGCTTTGTACGGATGGTCCTTGCTTATATTCGTCCTTCAATACGGCTAAGGCATCAGCTTCTTCAAACACCTGCGCTTGACCGATAAAACGTTCCTCAACCCGCTGTCCGCCTTTTACGACAAAGGAGGTGATTCTGT
Organism: Paenibacillus sp. 01L418; assembly: GCF_056400045.1. NCBI lineage: Bacteria > Bacillati > Bacillota > Bacilli > Caryophanales > Paenibacillaceae > Paenibacillus > Paenibacillus sp. 01L418. The sequence goes on along the minus strand of NZ_JBFTSN010000015.1, from coordinate 43,960 downwards.
TTTTGGACAGCTTGCCGCTTAATAATGATAACGGCCGCCTGATTGCAAACGGAAGCTTCTTGTATTTTTTCATCGCTGGTGTCGTATCGTACCAATCATAACCGCCAAAAATTTCGTCTGCGCCTTCTCCAGAGAGCACCACGGTCACATGCTTGCTCGCAAGCTCTGCTAGGAAATAGAGGGGCACGGAGGATGGGTTGGACTGCGGTTCGTCCATATGATACTGAATCGTTGGCAGCATCTTGAAGCACTCATCCGCTGAAACCAGTCGTTTATAGTTTTCGATGTTTAAAATTTCTGACAAATCCTCTGCGAGGTTCGTCTCATTAAAGTTGCCTTCATAATCCTCAAAGCCGACGGAAAATGTTTTGTTTGGTTTTAGCAAAGCGGTAATATAACTGGAATCAATGCCTCCGGACAAAAAAGACCCGACCGGCACATCGCTAATTTGGTGATAGGCGACTGATTCTTTTACTGTGCTTTTAATTTGGTTTACGTAATGGGACAGACTGTTCGGTTCTTCTGCAAAGTTAACGTCCCAATAAGGCTTCACTTCTAGCTTGCCTTGTTTGTAAAGCATATAGTGACCAGGCTTCAGCTTGTACACGCCTTTAAAAAACGTTTCATCAAGCACGGAGTATTGAAAGGTCAGGTAAGGCTTGAGCGCATCCTTGTTCAACTCTTTGCGAAAGGCAGGCTGCTTTAAGAAAGCTTTGATTTCAGAGCTGAATAGGAAGGAATTATCCGTTGTGTTTTGTGTATAATACAACGGCTTTATGCCAAAGAAATCCCTGGCGAGAAACATCGTTTCCGTATTCGTATCCCATATCGCAAAAGCAAACATGCCTCTTAGCTTCTGGAGCAGCAAGGTTCCATACTCTTCATAAGCATGAATGATAACCTCGCTGTCCGTATGGCTAACAAAGGTATGCCCGCACTGAATCAACTCTTCGCGCAGCTCTTGATAATTGTAGATTTCTCCATTAAATACAAGAACACAGCTTTTATCCTCGTTGTAAATCGGTTGGCTGGCTTCTTCAGACATATCTATAATTTTGAGGCGTCTAAACCCTAAAGTTACTTCCTCATCTGAATAGATACCGCCACTATCGGGACCTCTATGAACGATCATATCCATCATGTCTTTAATAATGGCTACTTGATCAACGTCGGGACGACTATCTGCAAAACCTACAAAACCGCACATGTGGAATACCTTTCATTAACTATATTGTTTTAAGCGCAGTCACATCGTTTTTAATTTGATTTCCCTGACGATTTCCGATTCATTAAATGGGATTTCCGTTTTCCCAATAATTTGCGACGTTTCATGACCTTTGCCGGCTATGAGAATGACATCGTCTTTTCTGCTGATATCAATGGCAAAAGCAATAGCGTCTCTCCTGTCGATAACGGCCTCATAAGCTCCGTTATAAGCTTCGACTCCTTCAATAATTTCCCTAATAATCAGGTTATTATCCTGCTCCTTGGGATTATCAGAGGTGATTACGGAAAAATCAGCAAATGTAGCGGCTACCTTAGCCATCGCTCTACGTTTCTCTGTGCCTGATTCCCCATCAGATGCGTAAACGCCGAACACGAGAATGATTTTGCCTTTGGTAAAAGGCCTGATTGTTTTTAATGCCTTCTCTAGGCTGTCCTCGGTATGAGCAAAATCGACGATGATCTTCGTATCCTCATCTTGATAGACAACTTCCAGCCGGCCTTTAATACCCTCAACAGCCAAAATGCCGTCTGCGATTTGCTGTAGAGTAAATTGATTGCAATAAGCCGTTGCAATAGCGGCTAGACTATTATATACGTAGATCGTCCCAGGCAGGTTTACTTTAATTGCGATGCTGCCCTTTGGCGTATTTACATTATAAGTCGTATAGTCGGCATAATAAGTAATATCCGTCGCGTAAATGTCAGCTTCCTGCTCAATGCCATAAGTAACCAGCTTTGGACCTTTATGCTGCAAGCGGTCAATGAGAATACGGCCAAATTTATCATCTGCATTAATAATGTTAAAGTCCGTCGTCATGTCGAACAGCAAAGCCTTCGCTTCGAAATATTCCTCCATCGTATGGTGAAGCTCCAAATGATCCGGCGTTAGATTTGTGAAAATGCCAGTTTTGAAGCTGGAATGAGCAACGCGTTTCAAATTGAGCGCATGCGAAGAAACCTCCATGACGCAATGCTTCATATGTGATTCGATCATATCGGCGAAGATTCGTTGCAAATACAGCGATTCCGGCGTCGTATTTTTATTTTGAATCAGCTTGTCGCCGATAACTGTGCCGATCGTGCCGATAATTCCGAGGGCTGTCCCCGTTTGCTCGAATATAGATTTTAGAAAATATGTGGTCGATGTCTTCCCGTTTGTTCCAGTGATGCCGAGAAGATTCATTTGCTCAGTCGGGCGATGATAGAAGTTTGCAGATACCAGGGCGAGCGCCTCACGCGTGTCGTTAACTTGCAGCACCGTTATTCCTGCTGGCACATGAACATCCTTCTCGACAATAACGACGGTCGCACCAAGTGCGATTGCTTTTTCGATGAAATGGTGTCCATCAACCGAAAAGCCCGTTATCGCGACAAATACGCCATTGGCTGAAGCTTCCCTCGAATCAAAGGCAATGGAGCTTACTTCAATATGCAAATCGCCTTTCACGAGCGTGTAATCCAGATCTTTCAGTAAGGAGGTCAATAACATACGATCAGCTCCATTCTATTACCTATTACTATTTTTGCAGGCTATCTTCTTAGAAGCTTTTTCGTAAGCTTGCCACCGATGATAGCCGCATAGGAAAAGGCTGGTTTCGGGTCCTTCCAATCCCAGATCGCATAAGCTTTCGGTTTAAACAAGGATACGAATACTTGCTTCCAAGTCAATTGACCCGTCTTGATGTAATCGCGAACAGCAAGCATGTCCTCATATCCGTACCAGAAAACACGGTTCGTATTCTCTTTGACGGCTTTGGGAGRCACAAGGTTGCCGCCAGTTAACTCTTGGTAAGTAATCCATGGAATATTTACCCCAACTCGGTACAGCAGGTTGTTCAGGTTGGTAATCCGGCAATTGACTTCGATTAAATAAAAACGGCCAGTTTCGGCGTCTTTTTTGAATTCAATTTCCGCGAAGCCTTTCCATTTCATCTTCTCTAGAAAAGGAGCTCCGATATCGAACAGCTCTTGTACGTATCTCTGCCCTGTATACACCGATGCGCCGAAGTTAATCGGATATTGGCGGAATTTTTGACAAGTGACCCAGTGAGTGACCTTTGAATCTTGGTTTAAATACGCGTCGAACGTATACATATGATCGTCGAAACCTGGGATGATACGCTGTACGATGACTTCCAAGCTCGCTTCCTTCGCTTTGGCCAGCGCTTGTTCGAGCTCAGCGCGGCTATGTACCTTAAAGAGCTTGCGTCTAAACTTGGCAACGAAGGATGGAGAATCTGTTGGTTTGACGATACAAGGATATTTAATGATTTCGTCGATCTTCTCAAAAAAACGATCTTCGTCTACACGGACCGTTTCGGGAACAGCTACACCATTTTCTAGAGAAAGGCGCTGCAGCACCTCTTTATTCATCATATCCGAGTATATGCCCGGAATGTCTTGTGGTATGAGATAGTGTTCTCTAAGCTCTTCCAAATGCTCATCGATAACCTCAAGATAAGAATCGTGGCATGGAATAAGGACAGGAGGAGCGCTTTGCTTGAGGGCATATTCCTTCAAGAAACGAATGAACGCTGCCGTGTCTTCTTTATAATGAGGAGAGATTAGTCTCTCAGAAGTATATTTTGAATCGGCGCCATAGGTATCTTTAGTCGAATAATCTACGGCAACCGTATGTACACCGTTAATGCCTAGGCAACGAATGGTGCTTAAACCTATATAATAATTRCAACCCAAAATTACTGCTTTATTATTCACAAAGGCACATCCCGACATCCTAATTTATGTTCATTTCCCTGTATTACGACTAATGTTTTAAATAATTTTACTTCATACTTTCTTATAATACAAATGGATTTATCCTCATAATAGCTACAAAGATGTGGAGGATTTGAACCAAATCCGAGGTGCATGCTGCCGCTTAAAACAGCTTCTTTAACAGCCGTTTTTTCTGGCATTCGACACCATTACCCGTAAATCGCTGAAACCATTTATCGGAATTTTTAACATTAAAGCACTTGATGAGCGTTATTAGCATATTTGTGATTTTATTAACATTTTTCAATTATTCATATATATGTATATTTTACTATTCTATATTTAACGCAAGTAACTTTTTCCATATATTGATCGATTTTACTAGTTAAAAAGAACTAGAAATTGGATAAAATAGCTTCATTTTGTCGAATAATGCCCGAAAATTGTCTACGTTCGTCGACAAGTTTTTACAAACTCCTTATTGCTCTACGAGTATAATAGAAGCATTACCACACGAGTGCTAGATAAGGAGCGTGCCCCGAAGCGAGCTATGGACAAAAAACACTTGCTTAAACAATTGCAGTCGTTGCGGCTAAAGCTTCATGAAATAGCCGAAGCGCGCGGCAGTCTGACAGATCCGGATGTTCTAGCGATTAGCGAAGAGGCCGATCAACTAATTGTTGCGTTACAGCATATACAAAGAAACGAGCTAACACATATTACGATACGCCGCGACGATATGTAGAGAATATTATCTCTCTCGAAGCCGTCGGAAAAATTGAGTCAACAGGTTTGAGCATTCAGGCTGTAAAATACCACTAGTGAGCTCCGTTTCATGGTTGAAACGGGGCTCTTGCAGTAAATTCATGAGCGTCCCAGCACATCCAGCCTTCGGGTCGGTTGTTCCATAAACGACACGTTTAACCCGAGATTGAACAATGGCGCCGGCGCACATTGGACAAGGCTCCAACGTGACATACAATGTACAATCTAATAATCTCCATGCGCCGATGCGATCGCAGGCGTCACGAATAGCTACCATTTCGGCATGAGCGGTTGGATCAAACCTCGTCTCACGCAAATTGTAGCCTCTTCCGATGATTTCATTGTTTCTGACGATAACAGCCCCGATAGGAACCTCTCCAATTTGCTCGGCTTTTTTGGCTTCTTCAATAGCTTCCAGCATCCATTTCTGATCTTCTTGCTCTCTTGTCATATACAATAACTCCTTTACTATTTATTCATTATACAACGAACAAATATTCCGTTGTTAACATGTCGTGGATAACATTGTGGATAACTATCATGATATACACATAAATACTCACAATTTATTCAGAGCTGTGCACAGTAATTGTGGATATTGTGTATAAGTTGTTAATAAAAACGTTTTTGTGTAAAAGGATGTGTCATTCATTGTCAATAAAGATGAAATTTTCAGTCTTGATCACGCTTATCGTTTTGACGTTTTTTATATTCCAACACATGCTTAGTGAGTATTCGATGATTCAAAGCATGCGTGAGCAAGCAAAACGAGCGATGCACGATACTTCCATGCATGTGGCGAACACATTTTCCTCTTACGAGAAGAAGTCAGGTTCAGGCTATATCTTTCCGGAGAAGGATCGCTCAGGCCCTGGGCATATCTTTGATATCGTAAAAACATTAAATCCAAATATAAATGAAATTACAGTATTTGAGCAAGATACGTTGGCTGTGCGTTACGGTACTTACACGTATTTGGATTCAAATAGCGATCAATCTATTATAACCGATGTGAAGAAAACAGGTTTTGAGCTTCGAAAGATGGAGATCAACGGAAAATGTTATTTTAGAAGTTATTATTACACGAAGCAGATGGGTAATTACATTATAAGTGTCGTTTATGACAGAAAGGGAATTAATGAGCTTATCGCGGAGAAGCGAAATGATTCATTCATTTATACGGGCATATCGATGGTGCTCGTCCTCTTTATTAGCTATTGGCTGGTAGGAGTAATGATTAGACCCTTAAAAGATATATTATGGAAGGTTAACGAGGTTTCATCTGCAAGGTTTCAACAGCCGATTCGAATTAAACGTAAGGATGAATTCGGCTTGCTGGCTCTTAAGGTCAATGCGATGTCGCAAAATCTAAGTATATATATGAACAAGCTGCGCAGAGCGTTTGAGGAAAACCGCCGGATGAAGGAGCATTTGGAGTCATTTATTAATCACACGAGCGATGCGATTCATCTTATTGATTTGGATGGTAAGGTTATTCAAGTAAACCGTGCTTTCGAGCTGCTCTTTGGTTATGAGGAAGAAGAAGCAATTGGTCTCATAAATCCTATTCTTCCCGACTCTCATCATGCAGAGATGAGGGATATGTTAAACCAGATCTTGTCGGGCAAAGTACTGCCAGCTCAGGAAACGATACGAATGACAAAGCTTGGAGAGCTGATACCTGTAAGTGTAACCATATCGCCAATTCGTGATTCGGACGGAACGATTCGTGCCTTTGCCAGCATTTCAAGAGACATGAGGAGCCGTAACAAAATGGAAGAGCTGCTGCGCAGGTCGGAGAAGCTGACGACAGTAGGGCAGCTAGCAGCAGGCGTAGCCCATGAAATTCGCAACCCGCTGACGACGCTGCGCGGTTTCCTGCAGCTCCAGCAGGAGAGCAAGAAGCTGGCACTTTCCCACGTAACGCTTATGTTATCGGAGCTTGACCGGATCAATCTCATTGTTGGCGAGTTTCTCATTCTTGCGAAGCCGCAAGCGACGAGGTTTGTCACCAAGGACATACGGGATGTACTGCAAGATGTTATTGCGTTAATGAACAGTGAAGCACTTCTTCATAATATCGAGTTTTGTGTTACTCTAACCGATGATTCTTGCTTAATTTCATGTGAAGAAAATCAATTGAAGCAAGTGTTTATTAATTTGCTGAAAAATGCGATTGAAGCGATGCCAAATGGTGGACGAATCCATATTCATATTAATCATAAACGGGAATACATTTCGATCACGATAACGGATGAAGGAATGGGCATCCCGGACGATATGATACCGAAAATTGGAGATCCCTTTTTTACAGCGAAGGAAACGGGCACAGGGCTCGGCATTATGGTTAGTCAGCGTATTATTAACAGCCACCGCGGAACGATGGATATTAAAAGCCAGGTTAATGTCGGAACAACGATACATTTGCTGCTGCCAGCTTTGAAAGAAACACGGGAGAGCGGTATACTGGAAGCATAAGCACAGATCGGGCTTCTAACGGAAATGTAAGAGGAGGGATTCTCGTTGAAGCAGGAATCTTCTGTAGATGGTTCATGGCAAAAAGGGAACGTGCTTCATGATGCTTCAGGCTACAGCGCCTTACTTGTAGGAGCTACTGGTTTGATCGGAGCAGCTTTGCTCCGTCAGCTGCTTCGTGATTCGCTGGTGACGATGGTAACCGTTATTGTAAGGCGGCCGCTAGAGACGAAAACTTTGGGCAGCGCGAATGAGCTCTCCAAACTGAATATGATCGTCACCGCCTTTGATGATTTGGATAAAACGCTGGAGCAGGTACATGCAGACGTCATATTTTGCACGCTTGGTACGACGATCAAGGTTGCGAAGACGCAAGAAGCCTTTCGCAAAGTAGATTATGAATATCCGCTCACGCTTGCCCGGTTTGCAGAACGCACGAATGCTTCTTTATTTTCTATCGTGACGGCTATGGGGGCTTCCTCCAGCTCAAAAATATTTTACAGCAGAGTGAAAGGTGAACTGCAGGATGCGATTGCTAAGCTGAGCATTCCGCTAGTTCAAGTGTTTCAACCCTCGCTTCTGCTTGGCGAAAGACCGCAGGCTCGACCTGGTGAAGCGTTTGGAGCTGTCGTTTCGAAAGGGCTGCAATTTGCGATGGTTGGTCCGCTGCGCAAGTATCGGCCGATTAAGGGTGAGGATGTAGCTTTGGCAATGAGAAGAGCGGCGGGACAAGCTGGACAAATGAAGGCAGCAAGCAAGTCATCGATGATTCAGTATTATTCATCGGACAAAATTGCCGACTTGGCATTACATACAACGGGGTGAAGCAGCTTTGAGAATCAATAAGTTTATTAGTGAAACAGGTTATTGCTCCAGACGTGAGGCGGATAAGCTCGTAGACAGCGGACGTGTTACGATCAATGGAGAAAAGGCACAGCTCGGCAGCCAAGCTGAAATAGGTGACGATGTACGYGTTGATGGCCGCAAAATCGGCGAGCAAAAAAATCATGTTTATATTGCGCTTAATAAGCCGGTAGGCATTACCTGTACAACCGAGCTTCATATTAGAGGCAATATTGTTGATTTTGTTGGTCATGAGGAGCGTATCTTCCCGATCGGGAGGCTGGACAAGGATTCGGAGGGATTAATTCTCCTCACGAATGACGGTGATATCGTCAATCCGATTCTACGCTCGGAGGGCAAGCATGAGAAAGAATATTTGGTTACTGTAGATAAACCGATGACAGAAGCGTTCTTAAAAGGAATGGCAAGCGGAGTTCATATACTAGGCAGCATGACATTGCCATGTGTTGTAACAAGAGTGACGGACCGCGTATTCCGCATTATTTTAACGGAAGGCCGCAATCGTCAAATTCGTAGAATGTGCGAAGCATTCGGTTATCATGTTCGGAGACTGCAGCGGCAGCGTATTATGAACATCCAGCTCGGCGGTCTTCATGTTGGCAAATGGCGTGATTTGAGCGAAGCCGAGAAGGCGACTTTGTTCGAGACATTAAGTTATGAGCCGGTCTAAGCAGGAAACATTCATTCGTATAACGACAAAAAAACCTGAATCACACGCTTAGGGCGAGTTGATTCAGGTTTTTAATTATGGTTTTTTTACATTTAACTGCTGGGCATTCGTGACATCAGTGTACGTATGGATGATCGAAACCTCTACACGACGGTTTTTGGATTTGCCTGCAACCGTCTCGTTGTCGGCAACAGGACGATATTCACCGTAGCCGATAGCGCTAAAGCGCTCGGGTTTCAGTTGTTTATTTTCGAGCAAAACGTCCAAGAAACGAATCGCCCTCATAGAGCTCAAATCCCAGTTTGATTTAAATTGGTTAGTCGAGATCGGCGTTGTATCGGTATGACCGGAAACGATGACCTCATAATCAGGGTACTGCTGCAGCATTTTGCTGATCGCAACGGCAAGCTCCTTCGATTCAGGCTTAACAGTTGCTTGTGCCGGTGCAAATAATGCGTTGTCGCTAATCGTAATCATCAGCTGTGAGAGATTTAACTTCGTCTCAAGATCAGATGTCAGGCCGTTTTTCTTAATATAGGCATCTACTTTTTTCTTCAGATCCTCGAGATCCTTCTGCTCCTGCTTAATAAGCTCCTCGCGAGCTTTCTCTTCATCTGATTGATTTTTGTTTACATCCTTGTCGGGAAGCTTGCCGCCTTCTTCTTTTTGCTTCTTCCCGTCATCCTCGCCGCTTTTCACAGCGGACGTTTCGGTTAGAATACCGCTGCCAGTGCTGAGTGCTAAACTAAATGCTTTCGACATTTCTTCAAACTTCTTTACGTCGACGGAGTTCATGGAGTACAACACGATAAAAAGTGCTAGCAGCAGGGTGAGCAAATCGGCGTAAGGAATGAGCCATGATTCATCCACATGCTCCTCGTGTTCTTCATGTCTATGCTTTCTGCTCAACGGCGCCTTCCTCCTTTTCCCTCATCTTCAATCTTTCTGTAGGTGTAAGGAAAACAGACAGCTTCTGATTAATAGCGATCGTTGATACGCCGGATTGAATAGAAAGAAGGCCTTCCACCATCATAAGACGGATTTGAATTTCTTTCTTAGACATGCGCTTCAGTTTATTAGCAATAGGATGCCATAATACATAACCTGTAAAGATACCAAGAAGTGTTGCGATAAAAGCTCCTGCGATGGCATGTGCGAGTTTTCCCATATCGCTCATATCAGCAAGTGCGGCAACGAGGCCTACAACTGCACCGAGTACCCCAAGTGTAGGGGCATATGTACCTGCTTGCGTAAAAATAAGTGCTCCCGCTTTGTGGCGGTCTTCTGTTGCGGCAATATCCTCAAGTAAAACATCGCGTACAAAATCTTGGTCATTTCCGTCAATAATCATACGCATGCCGTTACGAAGAAATGTATCTTCAATCTCGTCAACTTTTGCTTCAAGAGCGAGCAAACCCTCGCGACGTGTAATGGAAGCCCATTCCATGAAGCGCTGAATCAGCTCATCACGCATAGGCAGCTTTTGCTCAGTGAACACCATTTTGAATAGTTTACCGACTTTGGATAGCTCGGACATCGGGAAGGCGATCATGACGGAGGCTATAGTTCCCAAAATAATAATCATAAAAGCAGCTGGATTTGCAAGAGAGGACAGGTGTGCTCCCTTTAAAACCATGCCTCCAAGTACAGCGACTAATCCTAGCACCAAACCAATAATTGTTGAATTTTTCATCATACACCCCGTCCAATACATTTTCGACATTTCTCTACTTCTTATATTATCGACAAATGGGTATTCTGAAGTTAGAGTATATGGAATGATTTAAGGCGAATGCGTTAAAAAATGATAAAATGCGGTAGAATAGTAGAGAGATATGTACAAAAAATGACGATAGCAAAGGTGGTACACGCAAATGGGCGTAAGACATGCAAGAGAATATTCAGATATATTGAAGGATTTTACAGCAGCTGTGGCTGAAATTGAGAATAGCTATACTTTTTTTGAAATGGAACCAGATGAATGGGCTCAGCTGCCTGTAAGCGATCGGCATGAAGTGATGGAGGCTTTGGCGGATGATGTTTTCTTTGGGCTAGGAGAGAATCCGGTCATTGAGGTAGGCAGCGGTGTCATTACGTATAATAGCAAACATCACATCATAGAGGTTTCACAGGACGATAAGGTGACCCAAATCATTAGATTGATATAAGCATTCGGCATAAAACTTCATATAAGTAGTGCTCTTGTCGGATCTTTACATTTAATGTCGACTCTATTACAATGTTATTCAATACAATATGACATATAATTTGACATTGATCTAACATAGAGGAGAACGACATGAATGAGTGCTCATCATCGTTGCTGTTGCCGAAAGCGCTTGAATTAGATGGTGAAACATTAGCAGCATTTTATCAGCCCATTATAGCGATGGATACAAGACGCATTATGGGTTACGAGGTGCTTGCTCGAGCTGTAAAGGGTGATTCCGTGCGGAGTCTTGGACCTTTCTTCTGCAATGAACAAATTCCAGAAGAGGACCACATTATAGTGGACCGGGTACTGCGGGAGCAGGCATTCTCGAAGCTGGCTTCAATGGAAGAAGAACAGCCCATGTTATTCATTAATTTGAAGCCGTCTTGGATTTATCGGTATGAGGAGATCGGCGAGCTCTACACGTTGTCGCTGCTTGATAAGTACGGAATTGACCCTAAACGAATTGTCATCGAGATAACGGAGGAAAGCTTCCAAGGTTCCATGGATAGGCTTCGTTCTGTTGTCGACATATACCGGGCAAGGGGCTGTTTGATTGCAATCGATGATGTAGGCAGTGGTTTTAGCAATACGGATCGGATTGCTCACATTCAGCCCAACCTGCTCAAAATCGATATTCATATGATTAAGAAAAGCGCGACTCATGACGGCTATTTCGGTGTGCTGCGATCCTTCTCTGATTTAGCAGAGCAAATTGGAGCTTCGCTGCTCGTCGAGGGAGTGGAGACAAGGGAGGATTTGGCCCGCGCAATTCAGGCAGGCGCCCGTTACGTCCAAGGCTATATGTTTGCAAGGGCAGAGCCGGAGTTTCGTGAGCCTGCTTGTTTTGCATCTCTAATTGAAGCGGAGCTTGATCAGCATCTGCTGCATTTCGTTGGAACTGAACGCTATTGGCAGCGGCAATCGGAGAAGCTGGCAGAGCAGTGGGTTGCGCTTGTTCAGGAGACGCGTTACCTGGATCATGAGGATGAATGGATAGAGGGGCTGCTTCCCGAGCTTTACGACCATTGCATTCGGGTTTATTTGTGCAATGAGAGCGGTATTCAGCTCTCATCCAACTATTATCGCGATGCGGACAAGGCTTGGAGGCGAGAGGAGCAATACCGCGGTGCCAACTGGTGTTGGCGTCCCTATTTTGTTCCTAATCTCGTCCAGCTCAATGAGCATCGACGTGCAATCGTTTCGCGCGCCTATACTGATCTCGATTCTCACGCATGGATTAGAACCGTATCTGTTCTAGCAGCGCCTGGTCTTATTTTACTTATGGATTTGAGGGATTCTGAGCGCGGAGCCCAGCGTCGTTAACGTGCGGCTGCTGGCTCATAAACCATACAATGGCATTCGGCAAAGCCAGTAGGAGTAGAACGCGCATAGGTGTCTGTAATATGGAAGCCGGCTTGTTCATAAACGCGCATCGCACGAGTATTCCAAGTAAGCACCTCCAAATCAATTTCGTTTTGAGGGGTGCGCCTTATTGCCTCTGCGACAATGAGACGTGTGAAGGCAAGGCCGAGGCCTTTACCGCAAAGATCAGGCCGCAATCCGAGCCCGAGCCGCGTTACGCCTGTTAAAGGAAAAAACTGCGCAAACCCAATGAGCGCAGACTGAGCGTCTAGGACAGCCATATATTGGGCAGCACGAAGGACGGGATCGCCAAATTCGATTTCGTCTTTTTTCATTTGCTCCCAAGTCGGCCAATTATAAACATCAAATGGAGCCTCGTAGCGCCAGCCGCATAGTTGCTGTGCATGGCCGGTTTCGAGCGGGCATATGGTCATATCGCCTTCATCTCGATTATAATGAATAGAGCTTTGATGGCTTGTCATTTGTTTTTACCTCCGCTTGAAAAAAAGTAGCTGAATAGAGCGAATGTCGAATGAAATAGGTTTATTATAACAGATAGGCGTGCGTTGATCGCGCGTAAATAAGGAGAAGCATCAAAATGAAGAAGTTGATCTGGCTAGGCTGCTTGTCATATTTAGTCATCGGCGTTGCCCATGTTGTGGGCGGATCTATCTTGGAACAGCTCATTGCTCATTATGGTTTAACCTATAAAGATGGCGGGCAATGGATTATGAATCAATTCCTCGGGTTCCTGGTGGGTGTTCTGTTAGCGCCATCTATTACTTCGAGAGTTGGAAAAAGAGGCGCAGTACTGATTGCGATGGGCGTACTGACGCTCAGTGAGGCGGCATACAGTTTGCTGCTGCCATGGGGCTGGATGCTCGCGATTGCTCCGCTTGCGGGTCTTGGCTTTGGGATGACGGAAGCGGTCGTCGGCGCAATGATTATTGATATGGCGAAAAACGGCAAGGCATCGGCGATGAGCCGATTGGAAACCTTTTTTGGCGTTGGCGCATTGTTGATTCCAATTGCAGCGGCTTATCTGATTCAGCATAGCATTTGGCAGGTTTCCTTTCCGATTCTGGCAGCGATGTCAGGCATCACCTTTGTTCTCTGGCTGACGATGTCCTTTGGAGAGCTGGATGATGAGCTTGGTATAGTTGCTCGAACACCGGAAGTGAAGGAAGGCCATTCGAATGAGTTGGAAGGATCGCAAACCACTCGCGGATCTGTCTTTTTTGGCTATCCGCGCAAAGCACTTCCATTTCTCTTGTTATCGGCTTTATTTTTTATGATTTATGTAGGAATGGAAATGAGCTTCTCCAACTATCTGCCTTCTATTCTCATCGTTCGATCAGGTGTAGGAGATTCCAGTGCGGCAGCGGTGCTCAGCTTGTTCTGGGGAACGATGGTGCTAGGGCGTCTATTTGCGGGACTGCTGGCTGACCGAATGGGTTATTCGCGTTACTTGCTTATTGCTACAGCGGGCGCCTCGGTCGTTTTTGTTTTAATGGCTGTTATGGGTCAGCTTAGCTGGATGCTTGCCTTTGTCGCACTTAGCGGATTGTTCTTCTCGGGTATATTCGGTATCGCTCTTGTTTATGCCAATGAGCTCATTCCGGGTATGACGGAGAGGACAACGAGTTTGCTTGTAGCATTCGGCGGGCTTGGAGGAGCGATTTTTCCTCGTTTGACTGGCTGGATAATGGATCAGTACAATGTGCAATCTACGTTATGGTATATAAGCAGCTTAGTTATACTGATGCTGCTTCTGTTAGCGGCGATGCTCCTACTCGGAAGAAAACAAGTTCACAGCATACGATCCAAGGCTTAGCTGAACTGCAAATTATAAAAAAACCTCCACATTCGCTGTTTCAAAGCGGGTGTGGAGGTTTATTTATTATTAAACGTGTTATTCTAAATGCTTTCAGCTATTTAAGAATGGTTTTGTATACCTCTATGGCGCGCGCGCGTGATGCTTTCAAGTCGACGATGGCACCGCTTTGCGGCTGATGAATCTCTTTGTCTGTCAGATGATTCAAATGAGGCAGCCAGCGCCTAATATAGCTGCCGCTAGGATCATGCGTCTGTGACTGAGTTGCGGGATTCATGATGCGGWAGTAAGGCGCTGCGTCATACCCGAGTGAAGAGCACCACAGCCAACCGCCGCGATTAAGCGTGTTGTCATAATCGCTTAAGTGAAGGCGGAAATATTGTTCGCCAAGCGTGAAGGGACATAGCAGATTTTTAGTTAAAAACATAGCTGTTACCATTCGCAAGCGGTTGGGCAGCTCACCTGTACGATTGAGCTGCGTCATGGCCGCATCAATGATTGGAATGCCGGTGGCAGCTGCAGCCCATGCTTCTAGATGAGCATCTGAGAGCTTGGATATATCAGCGAGCTGCTCGTAACGAAAGAAATCATCATGATACATCGCTTGATATAAATAAAAATCACGCCATGCCAGCTGCCGTATCCATGATTCAGACCCCGGAAGCCCTTGGGTCATTTCGTAGGCTTGGCGGGCGGAGATGGCGCCCGTATTAAGGAAACGTGCAAGCTGGCTTGTATGATCATCGGCATAAGCGTCCCTGCTCTCCGAATAAGAGGCAAGGCGTTCTCGTACGAACCGTTCCAGCTTGGATAATCCTTTGGACGATCCTTGCACGTTTGTGCCGCCTAGGGCGCATGAAACGGATTCGGGCAGAGCGAAGGACTGCGCAACCTTGGCATTAATTTCGCTTAAGGTAGCAAGCTCATGAATCGTCGTTTCACTCATTGGGCTATAGCACTCCAGCATAAAGCTGCTCCACTTGCGATAAAAGGGTGTGAAAACCTTGTATGGCTCCATTTTTCGAGCAAATGCCGGGAAAGCATCTAGATCAGCAAGAGGTGAATCGGCAATAGACATCCATCGGCGGCCAAGGCTGCGTGTGGTTAGCCCAAGCTGCTCATCTCGCTGCCGTGAGTAAGGCGTATAGTCTGTGTGAACAATAACCTCATCAATAGGATGCGCATGCAGCAGTGCTTCGGTGATCGCAGCAGGATTACCATAAAGCACATGCAGTTCCTTTCCTGCATTAGAATAGCTGTGCAGAAGCGAGGCGGCTTGCGCCATGAAATTCCGGCCGCTATGACTAGTTAAACGGCCATCTCCTGTAATAACGGGATCTATGATTAGCAAATGAATGCCTTGTTTCTCTTTTTTCTTCAAATAATCAAAAGCGCGCAAATCTGCAATACGCAAATCCTTGCGGTGAATAAACAAATACATCAGTGATAGCTCCTTCCATAAGCGCAACATTGAACGGCCGCATTCCAGCTGGAATGAAACAGCAAAGCCGCAAGTCATTTGTCGTCAGAGGACAAAAAACTGCGGCTTTGCTAGATGAGTCTACCCGTTCAACCCTCAAGAAGAGGGATTAGGTTGCTCTATTTTACGTCAACGTTGGCTTGGTATGAATCAGCATCCATGATACGACGAGCAGTTACATATCGTCCCTCATAGTACTCGGAGTTAAGTTTGTCAGTTACAACGCCTCTGCTCGAGGATGAATGTACAAACTTTCCATCTCCAATGTAAATGCCAACATGGGATACGGCGCTATTATTGCCGCCAACTGTGTCGAAGAACACAAGATCTCCCGCAATGAGGTCAGCCTTAGCGACCTTTGTACCTTCTTTTGCTTGCGAACCAGAAGTACGTGAAAGCTCAATGCCCATTTTCTCGAACACATAGCTCGTGAAGCCGGAGCAATCAAAGCCTTTCGACGACGTTCCGCCGCTTTTGTACGGAGTGCCAATAAGATCATTAACAATTCCGTTCAATTTTGAGTCAGCGAAAGCGCTTCCCGCTTGAAAAGCGAGCACGAGAACGAGACCCAGGATTAATGTGGTAATCTTCTTCAATTGTGAAACTCCTTCCAATGCCGACGAGGTTAGCTGTGGGGTTCGGTTGAAGGCTCCCTATGATTCCTCGGGCGTTTGAAAAAAACTCAAACGTCGGAATCAATTCACCCAAAGTGGTTCCCCCGTATCCCAATAGGGAATTAGGCAGTTTTTTTATTGCTTTGAGAAATATTCGATTATTTTCAATGATCTCCTGCCTTTAGTGGCAATTTCTAATAATTCTCATGTAACCTTTTGACAATTTGCTTCGTTAAACCGTTCTTTCTGTAATATAAACACGCCATAGTAGTGCTTTCTAACTAAATACATGGAGTCAATTTCATTAATTATGTGGATGTTGTGTAAAATATACCGTTTTGTCCTTTAGGCGCTATATCGCAAGGACTAGCTTAAAGTGCCGTAAACGGCGGTATTTCACCATTTTGCTCCTCATAAATTAGAAAAATCTCATCTATATCACTCGTGAATAAGCGTAGATTCAGACAGCCTAGCTGCTGCTCCAGATAGAGCGGCAGAAATAGACAAAGGAGGCTGTTCATGAGAACAGCCCCCTTTGGGCAATCGAAAAAAAGATTTATTTTGCAGTAACGATTTTTTCAGAAATGAGCTGTGGATCGTTGTTTTTTTGCTGCATCCAAAACTGTACCTTGTATTTTCCGGCATTTTTGAAATCGTAGGAAACGAGCTTGGAGCTGAACCAAAAGGTGTCTTTTTCGACGAACTCTTTAAAATCATCATCATCCTGGCTGCGGCTGTCGATTGTCGTTTCCTTATCATTAGGATCAACGATGGTCACTTTGAACTCTGAAATCGCCATATTCAAATTATCGATTTGTGCTTGCACTAAAAATTTCTGAACACTGCCTTTATCAACCTGTCCGAACATAGCTCGCTTCTCGTTCATTAGAAACATATGCACATTGGGCTTCTGAATAATGAGCTTCTTATCATTGCTCTTCCATTGGACGAAGGCTTGAAGGCTGTCACTTAAAGAACGAATGCTAATATAAACCTTATCATCCACAACGACAGCATCGTCAGTGGATTGCTTATTATTATAAAGGAGCGTTACCTTTTGAAATAGTTTGTCTGCTGCAACCAATGAACCGCCCGATAAGAGCAATACCATGGATATAATAACTAGTTTTTTACGCATCATTTGTGAATATCCCCCATTTTTGATTTTCTTTCAGTTATTTATACAGAACTGCCATCATTTAGTTGCGGTTAGTTGTAAAAAAAACCTCCACACCACAGCAAAGCGTGGAATGAAGGTTTATTTTTGCTTCAGCATCTAGAGGACGCTGAAGGCTTTTTTGGTTTGCTACATTCTTTTCGTTTCCAAAAAGTCATATTGCGCGGCAATCGTCCAAACCTTCATCAGTGTTTGAATGAGATAATAGCCTTGATGCAGAATGAGTGCAATCAGCCCGGCCCACAGCATGGAGAGACTTGTCACCACAAGCCCAGCAGCCGCTCCAATCCCCCACATGATGAGCGACACAGCTGCATAGGTGAGGAAATTTCGGAGAGCGTGCCATAAGGAACGGAATATGCTTCCTCCTGATGCAGCGCTGAATTGCATGGCTAGAAACAGCAGATGCAGTACTGTGCCCCATAGGAGCCATAGAAGGGCGCTAGGCAGCACCGTTTGCAGCAGCTCTGGAATAGAGCCGCTCTCTAGAAGCGCATCCAGTGAGCGCGGCAGCACATACCAAGCAGGAGCCACAGATAAAATAACCTCGATCCAGTAAAGCAGAACTACAGGCTTCCAAGCTTTGCGAATACCTTCTAGAAATCGTGTCCCTCTATTCGATCTGGACTGATTTAACGAATAGAATAGACCGGCATTGAATAAGGGAGTGATCAGCATTCGGGCAACAAGGAGACCGCCCAGCGTCCAGACGTAAGGATTAATGAGATCGGTCTTGAACAGCTGGAATTGTGCTTCGGTCATGAATAGCTGAACGGCTGCTTCTGAAGGAGCGGAGCTTGGATATCGACGCAGCAGCGGAGCTACGACCGAATCAATGAAGCGGTAAAGGAAGAACCCCCAGATCAGCTGATAAAGAAATAATAAAACAACAATGTAAAAATGTTTTACCGCTAACCGCCAGCCTTGCTTCAAATGTATTTTCATCGTTTATCGCTCCTTGAACGCAATTACTTACCAGCTCAGCGACCCGAGCAGTCCTTCAATTAGTTGGACAACGCCGAGGCTCCATCTTGTGCGTTTATCCTCTGGCAGCTGAGCCTGCATGTAGTTGTTAATGAGCTTATTATCAAGCACATTGCTGTTGTTTGGGTCAACGACTGCCCATTCAAGCGGAGCGGAATGCAGCTGTTTATATTGCATATGGGATTCCTGAGTATCCCAAAGCTTTGTTATTTTGGTGCCGTCAGTAAACTTCATCAACACTTTAATCTCTCCATTGCTGCCGCCGTTTTTCTTAACGAGTACAACAGATTCATACATCTCAGCACCATCTTGGGTGACTGGGCGTACATGAATCGATTCGATCGAAAAGTCGGCCATTTTGTTGCCGTAGACATATTGGCTGAAATAATCATTCCATTTCGTTTTTGTTACCTGTTCGACAACACGCTGGAAGTCTGCTGTCGATGGATGCTTGAACTTATACTTTTGGAAATAGGTTCGCAATATTTTTTGCATCGTTCTGGAGCCGACCTGATTCTCGATACCAATGAGCACCAGCTTTGCCCTCAGATATACATTCTCGGCATATTGCGAGTGGCTGGCGTATGACCAAGATTGCTGCTTGAGCGGTGCAGGGTTGGTCATATAGCTCGCTTCCATGCGCAAATTCGGCTCCAAGCCATATGCCGTCTCCATTACTTTATCCTCGGCATAGGACGTAAACCCCTCGTCCAGCCATGCCTCCTCGAATTCATTAGAGGCGACCATTCCGTACCAATATTGATGGCCAATCTCATGAACGACCGTACGTTCAAGATCGTAGCCTGGGTTATCATTTTCTGCAGCGAAAGCGGTAATGAGTGTTGGATACTCCATGCCGCCAGCTCCGTTCGCTCCTTTGGGCGGAACGACGATCGACAGCGTACTGTAAGGATATTCACCATACCACTTGGCGTAGCTTGAGAGTGCGGACTTGGCTGCATGCATGTAGCGATCCTTAAGGTCAGCATGCGCAGGATCAAGATACAGCTTAATGCGTACACCGGGAATGCCGGTATCTGAATAAGCAGTCTCTTCATAAACGAAGTCCGGTGAGGCCGACCAAGCAAAATCATGAATATCATCAGCATAAAACTGGTAAATCTTTGTTGCTTCCTTGATCTCGATAGGCTTTGTTTGGAAGCCCGTTGCAGCGACGGTGTAGTTCTCAGGCACATTAATCCGAACGCTGTATATGCCGAAGTCGCTGTAGAACTCAGAATTGCCATGATACTGATGGACATTCCAGCCCTCAGCTGTACGTCCGCGCATGCCGGCTGTCTCATATACAGCGAGCTTTGGAAACCACTGCCCAGCCATCACGAAGTTGCCGGAATAGCCCATTCTTGCGAATACCTCTGGGAGCTTCACCTCGTAGCTCATTCGCAGCGTTACGGAGGTGCCGGGAGCGATAGGCTCCGGCAAGCGGATTTTGGCCAAAGTAAAATCATTGGCATTGCCATCGTCAGGTTGTACATATTGAAGACGTGGCAGAAGGCTCTCACCGTTCAGCGTTTCTAGCGTAAGCAGGTTCATATAGCCTTGGCTATTGGTTGTTGCTTTGTCCTGGCGCAGCTTGCCGCCGGATTCTTTCATAAACGTGGTTTTGCCCGATTGAAAGGCGTTCGGGTACAGATGGAAATAGAGCTCGGACACTGTTTTTTTGCCAGGGTTAGTCCAAGTTACGGTTTGCTCACCGTTCAGCTGCTTTGCATCATTCGTTAAATGCACGTTGATATGGTACTCAACGACACGTTTGCTCAGCTCTTGCGGTTTAGGTGTGATGACCGTATTCGGCTCCTGCACGGCAGGCGGCTTGACCGACTTTTGAGCAGGCGCTAGTGCTTGCTTGGCGTTAGCGGCGGGGGCGAAAGCATAAGTATATTGGGATTGCCAAGCAGTCCCGAAGTCATGCTGCATCGATATGCCGAGCAGCGCGACTGCGAGTATTACGAGTAAAATTCGTTTGAAATAGCGTGGAGTCATTGAACGTTTCCCTCCCGTTGACAAGCATCTACAGCATGTATATGTTTGCTTTTCGATGATTATTAGCTAAAATGGAATTATTGTATCGGGGAAGGTGTGAATACGCATGACGGAAGAACAAGGACAACCGGCGGAGCCGGTTAAGAAAGAAAAGAAATCACTGTCGCTCAACGTAGTGAGCAGCAAACAACATAAAGGTTTTGGGGCAGGAACGATCGATTTGAGCGCGGTATCCTGTGTTATTATTGATGATGGCGTTGCTTATATTGATGTTGGCGCTATGCATGCAAAGAGTAAAGTAGAGCGTGGCATTAAGTTTACGCCTAACAAAGAGGATACTCCGAACGGTCGTCAATGCTGGATCGTATGGGTAGCGGTTGACCGCAATGAAGAAGGCTCCTATTACGCGGGCGCTACGGCATGCGAGATGCTGATTGATTCCGAGGCGCGTCGCGGGTGGAAGCTTCTCCCGGATCACGTGAACAAGCTGGATCAATCACTCAAACGCCGCTATAACTTGTCCGAGCTTGGCGATGTCGATAAATCGGCGCTTCGCAAGCTGCTTGTGGAGCATAATCTTGAGTGGTGGGATCGCTCCCCAGATGAGCTTAAGCAAGCTTTGAACGTATAACAGCTGGCGTTATTAGCAGCAGATTGAGTTTATTGTGAATTATGGATGAGAACCTCATCGTTCGTAGGCTAGTCCTATCGAATGATGAGGTTTTCCGCGTTGATAGAGGCTGTTAAAGCATTTAAAAAATTTTTTTGGCAGCAAGTGCAGGGTATGCGGGACAAGCTGGCGTCTATTAGATTGGGAAGGAGGGGAGCGACATTCAAGACGAGGATTGGATCAGAGAGGTACAGAAGGGCGGGCCCGAGCATTTTGGTCCTTTTGTACAGGCATATGGTCCTTATATATATAGAACAGTCTTCGCAGTGCTTCGTTCACCGCATGATGCGGAGGATATTACACAGGAAGTGCTGCTGCAAATTTATCGCTCCCTTCCGGATTGTCGATTGGATGGGCTCAAAACATGGATTACCCGTATTGCCGTCAATCGAGCGATCGATTTCAAACGCAGCCGTGCACGAAAGCCAGAGGAGCTAATGGATAGCGAAGCGATGTCTGAAAAAGTACATGAAGAACTTGTGTCTGCTCCTGCTGCAGAAACATTAGCCATCGAACAGGCGGATAGGCAGCAGATACGAGAGCGAGTTGATGAAATGCCGGAAAACTATCGTGAAGTCATAACCGCTTATTATATGGAAGACAAGTCATATGAACAAATCGCAGCCGAAACTGGACTAGAACGCAAAAGCGTAGAGTCCAGGCTGTACCGTGCAAGAGGCTGGATGAAGCGCCATTTTCGGAAGGAGGACTTCGAATGATGATTGAGCATATCTCTTCTGATCAAATGTCCCGTTACGTAAACGACAGACTGGTTGAGGCTGAGCGTATACCGGTTGAGCAGCATTTGGCTGCTTGCGACTTCTGTTTGCAGCTGTTCGTCATTGCGATTGAAACAGCTGAGGGCGAGATGCAGCGGGCAGATTCTGATTTAACCACGCCGATGCCTAACATGGAGCAAATAGAAAAGCGTGTCGTGGAGCAATTGATGATGGAGCAGGAACATGATCATAGAGAAGTCGGGCCACATGTTGTGACGAGTACTATACAAGAGAAGCCTCGCCGTCTGCGGACATGGCTTCAGCATCCGGTAACGCATTACACCATAGCTGCTTCGATTACGCTGCTGCTGCTTGCCAGCGGGACTTTTGCCTCCTTCTCACAGAAGCTGGCTCAGCTTGATATGAATGAGAATAAACAGCAGGATATAAGGCCGAATCCACCAGCGGCGGCAGGTGGACATTCCGAATCTTGGTCAGACAGAATGGTTGATCAAACCGGATCGTGGCTCGATGGCTTAAAAGCTTCTCGATTTAGATAAATGAAAAAAAGAAGACAGAAGGGAATGAATAAATGATGAATAAAAGCCCGTTAGCGGCGTTCTTTCTTTCTTTTTTACCTGGCGTAGGACATGCCTATGCAGGTCGCCCAGTACGTGCGGTTTTGTACGGGGGAGCTTTCTTTGGTTCGATAGGATTGTGTATGCTATTTGGATTAATGGGCGGGTATATGGAGGATACAGTTTATATCTTTTTGTTTTTTATAGCGGCGATGGCGGGAATCATCAATATGATTGATATGGTCATCTTCCTGCTGCTAGGCAAGGGATTGCCGTCAGGCGGGGCAAACCAGCATCCATTCGCGCATCCTGCTGATCATTTCTCGCCAGGCTTTGTTCCTTTGGAGCAAGAGCGCCAGCGCGAGAAGTCGCGGACGATCATGTTCTCTCTGATTCCGGGTCTAGGGCATATGAATATGGGGCTTATGCAGCGGGGTATTACCTTCCTCATTTCCTTCATTGGCTGGTTTGCGATTATCGTCTTCTTAGGCACGATAACGCACAGGGCAGAGCTGCTCGTGTTTCTTTTGGCGCTTCCTGTTATTTGGATATACAGCATGTTTGACGCAATTAGCCAGCTGCATGCCAAGCAGCGCGGGGAGCATGTGGCGGACCGTGCTATATTTGAGGACGTGGAATCGTATATCGCCTCTGGGCGTAAAAGCAAAGTGCTGGCTATCGCATTAGCTATTTTTCCAGGTGCAGGACATCTGTATCTAGGTTTGCAAAAACGCGGCCTGCAGCTAATGGGTGGTTTTCTTCTCGCCGTCTATATTATGGACAATTTGCGCTTGTCGCTGTTTTTTTTCCTGCTTCCGCTGTTCTGGTGCTTTGCTTTCTTCGATGCGCTGCAGCAGACGTCTCGTTATGAGCGTCAGGAGCTTACCGATGAACCGGTATTGACGCAGCTTGTCCCTTATCAGCGCTGGTTTGGTTTTGGGCTGCTGGGATTCGGCGTTTATTACTTGCTCGATCGTGTAGCTGTAGAGGTTACTTCTCATTTCTCAAGGGAGCTTTATTCCCAATACATGCAAATTAAATATATGATACCAACGGCGGTTGTCGCATTTATTATGATTATTGTAGGCATGCGTCTAGCTTTCGGAAGCAAGGCATCTCCGGTAATGAGCAAAGGTAAACCGCCAGAGCTTCATAAGCCGATGCCAAGAAAGTACGAGGAGGATTCGCATTGAACACCAACACGGTAAATATGGCTGAACCGTCTGTCAATCAACCATCAGGCGTTCGCACTTGGCGCGTCGGCTCATTATCGATGGGCGTGACACTGATTCTCGTGGGGACAGCGTTAGCTGTCTCTCTATGGCAGGACATGGAGGCTTACGAGGTGCTCGTGTGGGTCGCGCCCGTCGTTTTCATTATGCTCGGAGCGGAGCTGCTGCTTTACTTGAAGTTTTCTAGCAGTGCGCGTACTATCGTTCGTTATGACTGGATGAGTGTCTTTTTTGTAGGAATGGTTGGAACAGCCAGTCTCGGGCTTGCACTGCTCATGTCAACGGGCTTGTTCGATGAGCTGCAGCGAGGGCTACAGATGACGCAGCGATCGGCATTCGTGGAAACGAAGAAAATAGGGGTGCCTGCTGATATTAAGAAGATTGTTGTGCACACCTTGGATGGCGTGACGCTTGAGCTTACGGAAACACGTGAGCTTAAGCTGTTTGGCCAAATTCGTTATTGGTCATCCGAGAAGTATGAGCGATTGGACAATAAAATGCTGAAAACCGATGTTGTTGGCTCAACGATGTATGTCATGATTGGTTCCGTCGATCACCGGGACGGCGGCCTCATCTCAGACACGGTCAGCCCGGAGCTGACATTAATTGTACCGAAGGATGTAGAGGTTGTGGAACAGGGGCGTTAGTAGCGGAATTGGAAAAGCAGCTTGAAGCGGGATGTTCTCGCTTCAAGCTGCTTTTTTTTAGAGAGGGGATATGAGGAGATCTCGTTCATTGCTGTACTTCGATGGGCAACTTACTCAACACCTCTTGAAGAGGAGCTAGGACACGATAAGAGCCGCGAAGAGGTATATAACCTAACTTGCGATTAATGCTGAGAATAGGTGCATTTGTTGAGTCATTATCTGTACGGATGTATGCGGCTTGATGCTGCTGAGCAAGCTCAATTGCTTTGAGCTTTAAAGCAAAAGCAATCTTCCTGCCGCGATAAGCTCTGCTTACGCCGGTATATTCATGATACATCCCGTTTGTTTGTGGATTAAGCAGGACATTAGTAACCCCTACGAAGCGGTCGCCGTCAGCAGCGATAATCACTTGCTCAGGCGCATAGCCGTCTACTTTCAAATACCATTTGCGCCATTCGACGAAATCAGGGACTTCACCAAGATAACCGGGAATGTCTACCAGTGTTTCTTTATAGATCTCATACAGCTTCTGTTCGCTTTCTTCACCGGGTTCATCGGCAAGCGTTAGGAAGCGTAGCGCCCCAAGGTCTGGCATGCTTGGAAATTGCGGTTGTTGCGCTCCATCATGTTCACCAAGTGTAAGGACGGACTGGAAGGCATGGCGTTCAATTACAAAAGCATGTCGCTTTGCAAACTGAATCGCATCCTCATTATCGTCCCATACTTCAGTAATGAGCGTAGAAGCGCCGATTTTCAAAGCCCATTTTCCAATGTGAGCTAACAGCAATTGGCCGATTCCCTGCTTGCGATAAGACTCTGATACGACAAGCGTATTGCATAAGTAGCCAGGCTCTGTCCAAGGCGCCCGCCACGTCCAGGCGTAGCCGACAATATCGCCTTGCTCATTTACTGCAACCTGCCGCTCGCGATCGTATCCGGCAAGCAGTCCGTTCTCATCCATCCATGTATGTCCAATCTCATAAAGCTTCTTATCTGCATCATGCAGGTTCTCAGCAGTCGTCGGTTCTGACCACACTTGATTAAGCAATTGTGCAAGCTGCTCGTAGTCCTCTGGCAGCTGCAAGGGGCGTAGTGTAATGGACATGGCGTCCCACCTCATCTTTCGTTTCGGTATTCATATAAGATGATTATGGCACGGATGAAGCAGCCCTAGATAGGGAGAGTTTGACTATAAACATTAAATAACAAACGAAAAAAAGCTGCGCCAAAGTCAGAGAGACTTTAGCACAGCTTTATATTTATTCATATTGCCGATTATGAAGCGACGGCAACGGCATTGTAAGTCATAATCCATACAGAACCTGCGACGATCGTCAGCAAAATAACGAGGCCGAATATAAGCGCCATCAGGTTGAAGCGAGGTTTCTCCTCATCCCGTATGTGCATAAAGAAGATAAGCTGAACAGCAAATTGCAGAACTGCCGTCACAAGGATGAGCAGCGTTGCAGCTTTTTTGCTGAGCAGGTCATTCATTACTACGACAAGCGGAATGATTGTCAGAATGATGGAGAATAGGAAGCCGATCACATAAGACTTCATCGATCCGCCGTGGGACCCGTGTGCGTCCTGCGAATGTGTGTTATGGTTTTCCATCCTACATCACCCCCATCAAATAAACGATTGAGAATACGAAAATCCATACGACGTCCAGGAAATGCCAGTACAAGCTGATGATGCCGACTTTGCGCTTCGTAACGGGTGTAATGCCGCGGCGTCTAATCTGAAGAATTAGTGCAATCATCCAGACTAAGCCAAGCGAAACGTGAAGTCCGTGTGTGCCGACGAGAACGAAGAAGGCTGACCAGTAAGCACTTGTTCCGATATTAGCGCCTTCGTGCACCAAATGCATGAACTCATTTACTTCAAGATAGATAAATGAAGCGCCGAGAACTGCTGTAATAGCGAGCCAAAGAATAAGGCCGCGCTTGTTGCCTTTGTTCATTTCAAGAACGGCTATACCGCTTGTAAAGCTGCTTGTCAGTAGAATGAAGGTCGAAATGATAATACCGTTCATCTCAAGCAATTCGGCACCTGTCGGTCCGCCGTCAGTGTTGAGACGGAGGACGACATAGGTTGCAAATAACGTACCGAACAAAATAACGTCGGTTATAAGAAACAGCCAGAAGCCGAACATTTTCATCGATTCTTGATCGTGATGATCGTCATGGTGACCGCCGCCGTGTCCAGCGCCGTGTCCGCCATGCGCTCCTGCTGGAGTGGAAACTGCATGTGCCATTATTTTGTCCCCCTTAACGCTGCTTCCGTGCGTTCAATCTCATCCACCGGAATGTAATAATCGGTATCGTAAGAGAACGAACGAACAAGCATACATACGGCTACGCCGACTAGACCTGGTATGGCCATCCATAGCCAATCCCATACGAAGCCGAAGCCTGCAATAAACCAGCAGATCGACATAATGAATGGAATACCTGAATTTTTCGGCATATGAATCGGTTCAAGCGGCGCAAGTGGTTTAGCAGGCTGACCATTCGCAATGCGCTGCTTTTCTTCCCACCACTCGTCTTGGCTAGTAACCTGTGGCAAGCGAGCAAAGTTATATAGCGGCGCAGGTGATGGTATCGACCATTCGAGTGTACGGCCATCCCATGCATCGCCATCCTTTTCTTTCTTGAAAAACTTGATGCTGTGAGCGATTTGCCATACTTGGAAAATAAACGCGATACCCATCAAGAATGCTCCAACAGTAGAGACGACGTTCAAAGGCTGCCAGCCCATATCGAAGTCATATTCGTTGAAACGACGCGTCATACCCATTAAGCCAAGTGCGTATTGCGGCATGAAACAAACATACAAGCCGATGTTCCAGAACCAGAATGCCCATTTGCCAAGACCTTCATGCAAACGGAAGCCGAACATTTTTGGCCACCAGTAGTAAAGGCCTGCGAAGTAACCGAACACAACGCCGCCGATAAGCACCTGATGGAAATGCGCGATCAGGAAGTAACTGTTATGGAACTGGAAGTCAGCAGGTGCGACAGACAAGAGCACCCCGGTCATCCCACCGACAACGAAGCAGGGAATAAATGCTACCGTCCACATCATCGGAGTCGTAAACCTAATTCGGCCTCGATACATCGTAAACAGCCAGTTGAATATTTTAACCCCGGTCGGTATTGCGATAATCATCGTTGTCAAAGCGAAGAAAGCATTGACGTTGGCGCCTGAACCCATTGTGAAGAAGTGATGCGCCCATGTAAAGAAGGAGAAGAAGCTGATCGACATAAGCGCGAATACCATTGACTTATAACCGAACAATTTTTTCTTCGAGAAAGCCGAAACGATTTCAGAGAAAATACCAAAAGCCGGCAAGATAACAATATATACCTCAGGATGTCCCCACATCCAGATGAGGTTGATATACATCATCGGGTTGCCCCCGCCGTCGAGCGTAAAGAAGTGAGCGCCTAGATAACGGTCGATGAACAATAGGAACAAGGTAACAGTCAAAATTGGGAATGCGAAAATAATAGTTACACATGACGACAAAACAGAC
This sequence comes from Paenibacillus sp. 01L418, assembly GCF_056400045.1. NCBI lineage: Bacteria > Bacillati > Bacillota > Bacilli > Caryophanales > Paenibacillaceae > Paenibacillus > Paenibacillus sp. 01L418. Next base: position 16,187 of record NZ_JBFTSN010000015.1, on the reverse strand, counting down.
CATACGAACATCGGCATTTGCATGAGCTTCATGCCTGGTGCGCGCATTTTTAGAATCGTAACGATAAAGTTAATACCTGTAGCCAATGAACCGATACCTGAGATTTGAATACCCCATATATAGAAGTCCTGTCCGAGTCCCGGACTTCCTGACAGCTCAGAGAGCGGCGGATAAGCGAGCCATCCTGCATCAGGTGAACCGCCGATAATGAAGGATACGTTAAACAGCATGGCACCGAAGAAGAACATCCAGAAGCTAAGGGAGTTCAAAAACGGGAATGCAACGTCGCGGGCACCAATTTGCAGTGGAACGACGATATTGAATAAACCGAACATAAGCGGCATCGCCATGAACAAGATCATGATTACGCCGTGCGTCGTAAAGATTTGGTTATAGTGATCCGGCTGCAAAAACTCCACTTCAGGCGCTGCGAGCTGAACACGCATGAGCAGCGCATCAACGCCGCCGCGGAACAACATAAGAATAGATGCAATGATATACATAATACCGATCTTCTTATGATCGACGCTGGTCAGCCATTCCGTCCAAAGCCAGCGCCATTTTTTGAAAAAGGTAAGCGTGAATATAATCGCCACAACCGACAGGCCGATGGATACTTGAGCCCCTAAAATAAGCGGATCGCCTGTGACGAAAAATTCGGACGCGAAATCTTTAATTTTGTCTAACATGAGGGGTCCTCCTAAAAGTTTGTGGCACAAACTCGCCTCTTAAGCATTTGCTTGAAAGCGGGTTAATGACCCGCATGAATATGAGCATTTAAATCTGGTTTGCTTTTCGTTTCTTTTTGCGTCGCAGACGTATCCGCTGTAATGGATTCTTTATCCGTTTCTGCGGCGGGCTCTGTTGCGCCTCCACCATGATGCTGGTGAGCGCTGCCGTCGCCTTTTACATATTGCGTTACAATTTTATTGAACAATCCTTCAGGGAAGCTGGAGAACAACTGCACATTAGAAGGACCTGGTTCAGTAAGCTTCTCGAACCCTTCCATTGTCAGTTCAGGCGACGATGCTTTAACCTCGCCTACCCAAGCTTTATAGTCCTCTTCGGACGTAGCATCCACCTTGAATGTCATTTTGGCAAAATCTTTTCCTGTGAAGTTAGCACCGGAGCCATAATAGCTGCCTTGCTCATCAGCCTGTAGGAATAAGGTCATCGCCATCCCTGACATGGAATAAATTTGTCCGCCGAGTTGTGGCACCCAGAAGGAGTTCATCGCCGTATCCGATGTTAACTGGAATCTAATCGGCGTATCTTCAGGAATCTTCAAATAGTTGACGGTCGCAATATCCTCTTCTGGATATTTAAACAACCATTTCCAATCAAGTGAAGTAACCTGAATCGTAATTGGCGCCTTAGCCGACTCAATCGGTTTGGAAGGCTCGAGCGCATACGTGTATTTGACGGTGACTATAGCAAGAACAAGGATCGCTACAATCGGAATGCTCCACCAGGTAATCTCTAGCTTCGTGCTGTGCTCCCAGTTAGGCTTATAGGAAGCTTTACTGCCGGGCTTATCACGGTACCGCCAGACGATAACAGCTGTCAGGATAAGTACGGGCACGATAATAACCGCACACAGAATGGTTGAAAAATAAATCAAATCTTTCTGAGACTCGCCGATTGGCCCTTTCGGATCGAGCACGATGAATTGCTCGCCGCAGCCGGAAAGCATAACGGCCATTAGCATAATCAGTGCGGGTGTCAGCATACGAAGAAACGGTCTCATCATCAGTTCAACTCCTCAAAATTACTGCTTACGACTACAATAGCAGATCCACAAGGTAATAACTGCGGGGTTAACAATTACGTCAATAATTCGTCTTTATTCTGTAATAGAAAGTTCACGGCTTAGACAACTGTTAGATTTAGGAGCGTTCAGACAGTGAATTGTTCTTACATATAGTAACTTTACCCAAATAAAATTGTTTTGTCCCAGTAAAAGCAAATAGACAGTCGCATCTGGTCATTGACCGAATGTGACTGTCTATTGGTTAAGAGTGATGAAGTTAATTTTAATTATTGAGGATCGTTAAAATCCTTTGACGACTGCTCTTGGTTAAGGCGTGCATGAACAAGTCCGATCGCTGTGCCAATAACATAAATATGAACGCTGYCGATTAGGAATCCGATGCCGACCATAAGTCCAACATTTTTATCGCTGAAATGGCTTAAGTTAATGAGGCTTAATAAAACGCCAATAGATAAAACGATCCAAGAGATGGCAGTCATTGCCTTTACGAGGCGCTTGACATCTGATTTAGAAGGCTGAATGTTGCTGATTGTTGCGGTTTTTGTTGTCATATTTAACACTCCCGATCAATTGTAAGTGTTTTCTTATCCATACTATACCACAACTTTGTGGTTTTGTTCAAAGAAAATTCACTTTTTGATCATAAGTTGGACAAAAATGCGCAAAGATCACGGTTGGTTCAATATTGGAAGGAACAAAAGCCCTCCTCATTAAAGGAAGGCTGCTGTTTGTTTAGTCTGTCCACCAGCGTTTCAAGTCATTCCACCAAGAGCGTCGTCCTGCTGTACCAGATCCATTTTGAGTGGCGTCACTGTCGTTATTTCCTGCACCCGCAGGCTCGCCGCATACATCAGTCGGCTCCGTTCCGCTGATGAAGGTTTCTAATCGTCTGTGCGGACAGCTGCTTTCTGCAAGCTTGCCGCTTGTCGGATCGATATACACGTTCACGATGCCTTCCGGAATCGGGAAAATCTTCGGCGGTATAGCAGACAGCGCTTGCTCAGTAAATTTGGCGAAAACCGGAGCAGCGCGGTAAGCCTCGGCAACGGTTAATTTGCGATCCTTATCGTAACCTACCCACACTGCTGTCGCTAGTTCAGGCGTATACCCGACAAGCCATGCATCTGTTGGGGTCGTACCCGTCTTGCCTGCTATCGGCCGCTTAATAATAGAAGATACGCGGAAAGCTGTTCCGCCTTCTTCAAATACACTCTCCATTAAACTGGTCATAACATAGGCTTCGGCTGGGGTGATGGCTTGCACTGATTTTTGTTTTGCTTCATATAATACCTGTCCCTTTCGGTCCTCAATGCGGAGAATCGCAATCGGCTCCATGTGAATGCCGCCGTTTGCGAAAGTACCAAATGCAGAAGCCATTTCGAATGGGCTAACTGGAAAGGTGCCAAGCGCAAGTGAAGGGACCGGCTTCATCGGACTTTCAATTCCCAGCTTCTTTGCCGTTTCAATAACTTTATCAGCGCCGACGGTCATGATGGTGTTAACCGCATAAATATTATCCGAGCTGGCCAGCGCCTGTCTCATATCAATCAGCTCATTCAAATACTTGTCACCGTAGTTGCGTGGTTCATACGTCTTCCGTCCCTCATCATAAGTGAATACAGTTGGTTCACTCTTATAACGGGTAACAGGCGACATAAAACCGCTTTGCAAGGCGGTTAAATATAAGAAAGGCTTAAAGGAGGAGCCGGGTTGGCGCGTCTTTGCAAACACTCGATTATATTGGTTGTTTTTATAATTTCTTCCGCCAACCATCGCTTTGATATATCCGGTGCGAGGATCTATTGCAATGAGCGCCGCTTGCTGCTCGGAGTTTTCGGGAAAGCCCTTTGCAATGACCTCTTCAGCCGTTGCTTGCGCGGACGGATCAAGCGTTGTATAGATGGTAATTCCGCCCTCATTCAGCAAATGTTCATTAATACCCAGCTTGTCGACAGCAATATACCTGATGTAATCGCGAAAATAAGGCGCAAACCCTTCCTGGTCGCCAGAGCCAAGTGTCTGGAAGCTCAGCATTTCCTTATAGGCGGCATCAGCCTGCTCGGATGTAATTGAGCCGCCTTCAAGCATCGCCTGCAAAATAGTAAGCTGGCGGTCCTTTGCATTCTTCATGTTAAGGTACGGCGAATAATACTTAGGACCCTTCGGAATGCCGGCAAGCATCGCGCTTTCTGCAAGCGTGAGCTCGGAAGCGTGTTTATTGAAGTACATCATCGCCGCTGCTTCAATACCATAGGAGCCGTGGCCATAATAAATTTGATTCAAATACATGCCCAGAATTTCGTCTTTGGAGTAATTCATTTCAAGCTGAACCGTGTACATCGCTTCCTTCAGCTTGCGCTGCCAGGTTCGCTCATGCGTCAAATATAGATTACGTGCGAGCTGCTGAGTAAGCGTGCTTGCGCCTTGGCGTGCCGAGAAGCTTTGGACGTTAACCATAACGGCTCGCGCCATTCCCTTCATATCGAAGCCGCGATGATCATAGAAGCGGCGATCCTCAATAGCTAAGGTTGCTTCAATTACATAATGCGAAATGTCGGATAACTGTACAGAACGGCGGTTCTCTCCTGCATGAAACGTATCGATGACATTGCCATGCAAATCAAGCATTTGAGATGTTTGGCTAATTGCGGTGACTGGCAGCGATTGCGTACGTAAAAAGATAAGTGTACCGGCCAAGATGAGTATGAAAAGGGTGAATGCGGCAGCTGCCCATCTCAACCATTTCTTCATTTTCAGAAATTGGGGAAGGAACCTCTCGGTTATAAATGGAAAAGCAGGCCTGCGGCGCAGCTTACCCTGCTGGTTGGAATTTTTTTTCATGGAGCAGGCTCCCTTCAATGCAAAACTTCACTTTTCCTTAGTATGGAAAAACGAAGAACACCCTATTCACGAAGAGGAGCGTAATCGTAAATAATTGTAGAAGAGGATTAAATAGTATTCATTATATAGATTGATATTCGGACTTTATTCAGTAGCGTGGTATAAGAATTAGCAGCCTGCAATACAAGAATAATCGGCTAGAAATTAGGATGTTGACGATAAGGAAAACGCATGATAATCTCTGATTAAAGGTTTAAYCACGAATGACAAGTGTTATTTGGTTAAACGTTTAATTGGTTATCATAATCGTAAAATAAGGCATGGTATTATGCAAAGATCCGTGAACCTTCCTTACTATGCTGCTAATGGATCAAAAAATGTTCTATTGAAAGGTGGTGTTGCCTGACATAGTGGATATCGATTTATGAATGCGTTTACATTAGAATCGCACTTATTCAAATCAACGCAGGTAAATGAGCTTCTATTATATGAAAAGGATCGTGATGATTAATGACGATTAGTCTTAAGAAACGTCTATCCGTACTCATTATTATGAGTATGGTGCTCACATTCTTCGCGCAGGCACAAACCAGCTATGCAGCTTCTTACGAGGCGGAGTCGGCTTCACTCTCAGGGGGAGCCGTATATGCGAATGATCATACGGGTTATTCCGGGTCTGGCTTCGTTGGCGGTTTTACAGATGGCAATAAGGGAAATGCAGCTGCTCAGTTTACGGTAAGCGCGGCAGCAGCTGGGGTTCATAACGTAACCGTGCGGTATGCGAATGGGAATGGCAGTGCGAAGACGTTGAGCCTATACGTAAATGGCGTCAAAATGAAGCAAACGACGCTGAATGCAACCGCGAATTGGGACAGCTGGACGACCAGCACGGAAGCATTGACGCTCGCAGCAGGCAGCAATACGATCCGCTACAAATTCGACGCGACAGACACAGGAAACGTAAACTTAGACAAAATTGATGTTGAAGCAGCGCCAGCTGCGCCAAACACCCTTGAAGCAGAAGCGGCGACTCTTACGGGAGGAACAACTATAGCTAACGATCATACGGGCTATACGGGAACCGGATTTGTCGGCGGCTTCACAGATGGCAACAAAGGAAGCGCGGCATTACAATTTGCAGTTACGCCAGCCGCAGCCGGAAGCCGTGAGCTGACGTTCCGATATGCAAATGGAACAGGCAGCGATAAAACATTAAGCCTTTATCTGAATGGAACGAAGCTTCGTCAGGTTACGCTTCCAGCTACATCGAATTGGGACACATGGGGCACCAAGCTGGAAGTTGTTACTCTGAATGCAGGCAGCAATGCCGTTCGGCTTCAATTTGATACGACGGATTCTGGAAATATCAATTTGGATAACCTCGTTGTAGGTGCTCTTACAACAACGCCGACACCAACCCCTACAGCAGCTCCAACACCAACCGTGACACCAACGCCTACGCCTACTGTAACACCAACACCAACGCCGGGCACGGGATTTGTGTATCAAGCGGAGGATCAATTTTTCTCAGGTGGAGTAACCAAAGCATCGACCTATTTGCAGAACTTTACAAGCGTCGGTGCGAGAGCTATTTTCACCGTTAACCGGACTGCGGAGGGGAACTCGGCCGTTGAGCTTCGCTACGCAAATGGAACAGGGACGAGCAAGACGATAAATATTTACGTGAATGGCGTGTTTGTTAAAACAACAACGCTCTCAGCAACTGGAGGAGCAACCACTTGGGGCAGTCAAAGCGAGACGCTGAGCCTCCGCAAAGGTTTAAATACGATTACGTATCAATATGACAGCGGAAATAGCGGCGGAATAGCGATCGATTACATTTCCGCAGCAGGTGGAATCGGCTTGGCGGCGCGGGGAGCAACCGTACCTTATCAAGAGCTGGAAGCGGAGAGCGGCACGACGAACGCTCAGGTGCTTACAGCAAACCGCACTTATTTGACTATTGAATCAGAATCGTCGGGAAGACGCGCTGTAAAGCTGACATCTACTGGGCATTATGTGCAGTGGACAGCGCCACAAGCTGCTAACTCTGTTGTCGTCAGGTACAGTATGCCTGATTCGGCAGGGGGCGGCGGTACGAATGGAACACTTAGCCTTTATGTGAACGGAACTAAAACACAGACACTTAGCCTAACGTCACGTTATGCATGGACGTATGGCGCTTATCCATACAACGACAATGCTGCGAATGGCGAAGGGCATCGTTTCTATGATGAGAGCCGCTTCCTTGTCGGAAACATTCCTGCGGGGGCTACGGTGAAGCTGCAGAAGGATTCTGGCGATACAGCTTCTTACTATACGATTGATCTTATTAACTTGGAACAAGTAGATGCCGCCTACACAATGCCTGCTAATTTCGTGAGCATTACCTCCTTCGGAGCTGTAGCGAGCGATGCAGGTGATGATACGCAAGCGATTCGCGACGCTATTGCTAATGCGAAGTCGACAGGCAAAGCAGGCGTGTGGATTCCATCAGGCACCTTCCGAATGAATGACCGAGTGAATGTGAACGGTATCCATATTCGCGGCGCTGGCATGTGGTACTCTAATTTGCAAGGCACTAACGGGAAAGGCGGCTTTTATGGCGTAGGCGGTAATGTAACGATTACCGATCTTGCGATTACGGGAGATTCGCTGTATCGGAACGACGGTGCGGACCACGCTGCTTTCGAAGGAAACTTTGGAACAGGCTCGCTTATTCAAAATGTATGGATCGAGCATACGAAGGTGGGCTTCTGGCTGCAGTCTGGAACGGACGGTTTATATGTAGTCGGAGGTAAGATTCGCAATACATGGGCGGATGGTGTAAACCTTCACGGCGGTGTCAAAAATACAACGATCAGCCATTTCAGTGTACGCAATACAGGGGACGACGCCTTCGCGATGTGGTCGGACGGCTCACCGAATGAGAACAGCATGTTCCGCTATAATATCGCCCAGGTTCCTGTTCTTGCAAATACTTACGCCCTTTACGGCGGCAAGGACAACAAGATATGGGATAACATCGGTGCAGACACGGTGACGGCTTCTGCAGGCATCGTGGTCAGCACAAGGTTCAATGCCGTTGCGTTTAGCGGCACGACTGAAGTGAAACGAAATACGTTGAACCGTACAGGCGGCTGGGAGCGCAACTGGAACACGAGCTTCGGCGGTTTATGGATCTATGCAGAAAATCAGAGCATTTCGGCTCCAATCGTTGTCGATAATGTTCAAATTAATGACAGCACCTATGAAGCTGTGAAATTCAGCTACAATCAATCGATAACAAACGTGAGCTTTAATCAAGTGAATATCAGCGGCGCCGGCACCTATGGGATTTTGTTCGATTCCGTTACAGGATCAGGGACGTTTAGCAATGTAATGGTCACAGGGGCTGCATCGGGAGGCCTATCGAATCCGAATAATCAGTTTGTAATAACTAGAGGTGCAGGCAACAGCGGCTGGTAGTATGAAATATAGGGGAAGCAGGCTGGCTCGCTTGAGCCGGTTTGCTTCTTCTTTTTTTATATTTTCGGAGTACAAATTTTAGTGCCTCCACAAATAAGCTATACTATGATAAAACGTTTAACTCAAGGAGCCGGATGGGCTTTGAGACGAAAGAGAGCGATAAGAGGATGAAAAATGAAGTAAGCATCGTAGACGTTGCCAAGGTGGCTGGTGTATCGATTGCGACGGTATCTAATGTTATTAACGGCAAGGGAAGGGTATCGGGCACAACGAAAGAAAATATCGAGCGGGTAATTATCGAGCTTGGCTACACGCCAAATCTGCCTGCTAGAAATCTAAAGACTCGGCGTACGCATCTTGTTGGACTCGTCGTACCGATGATGCAGCCTGGGAGGCTGCAGGACAACCCATTTTATTGGGACCTGCTTACAGGTGTAGAAGAAGGGGCACGTGATCGCCAATTTCATATTATTTTATCGGGTATTGATGAGAGCACAGAAACATTCACATTCGCCAAGGAGCGTCGATTGGATGGGTTAATCGTGATGGGGACGAATGAGGGCTCGCAGGCAGTTGATCGCATTGTAAACTTAGGCATGCCTGCCGTCTTTATTGATAGCTACTTGAAGCGGGAGGATCTATATCAAGTTAATTTAGAGGACAGAAAAGGAAGCTATCGCGCGATTCGTTATTTAATCGACCAAGGACATCGACGAATTGCACTTTTAATTGGAGATATTCCGCTTGAGCGCATCACATATTACGGTGTTTTGCATGAGCGATGGTTAGGCTATAAGGATGCGCTGGCAGAAGCGGGTATTCCATACGATCAAGCCTTAATGATCAGGCTCCCGACATCGCTTGATGGTGGCTATCGCGCTGCGGATCAGCTCATCAAGCTTGCGGACGTGACGGCGATCTTCTCGTTTTCGGATGTAAGTGCGATGGGTTTGCTTAAACGGCTGCGAGAACTAGGCAAAAAGGTGCCGGAGGACTATTCGGTAATCGGCTTTGACAATTTGTCCATCTCTAGCTTTACTTCGCCTGCGCTAACGACCGTCTCTCAAAATATTTTGGAGAAAGGGCAGGAAGCGATCCGCATGCTGCTCGATCAGATTGATGGCAACCCTGTTCAGGAGAGGTGCAAGGCTTTGCCGGTAGAGCTGATCATTCGTGAAACGACAGGCTGCGTGAAGCTGGCAAATGGTTGAGAAGGACATTATACAAAAGAACAGGTATGACCTTTTCAAGATGAATAAAGGCTGTCCCATGTTATGTGGGACAGCCTTTGTTGTGAAACAGCATCTACATATCGTACGGAAAATCAGGATATTATACTTAATAAAATCTTTGAAAAACGTTAATGCACGGATTGTCTAGAGTACTTGTAGTGATTTAATAATTTTACTATAATACAGGTTGAACGATTGAAGGAAAGAAGGGATTTAACACCATGGAATTGTGGTATACGGAAAAACAAACAGATAGCTTCGGCATAACGGCGAAGATCACTAAGACTTACGTTAATGAACAAACAGATTTTCAACAGCTTGATATGATCGAAACGGAAGAGTTTGGAACGATGCTTGTTCTCGACGGTATGGTTATGACCACGGTTAAGGATGAGTTCGTTTACCACGAAATGGTTGCGCATCCTGTACTTTTCACGCATCCGAATCCGGAGTACGTGCTCGTTGTTGGCGGCGGAGACGGCGGCGTTATTCGTGAAGTAATGAAACATCCGAAGGTGAAGAAGGCAGTTCTTGTCGACATCGACGGTAAAGTAATCGAGTACTCCAAAAAATACTTGCCATCCATCGCTGGCGAGCTCGACAACCCGCGTGTTGAAGTGCTTGTAAACGACGGCTTTATGCATATTCATGATCATAAAAACACCTATGACGTTATTATGGTTGATTCCACTGAACCGGTTGGCCCTGCGGCAAACCTATTTACGAAGGGCTTCTACCAAGGCATCTACGAAGCATTGAAAGAAGACGGTATCTTCGTTGCTCAAACGGACAACCCTTGGTTTAAAGCGGACCTGATCCAAAGCGTAAACAAAGACGTGAAGGAAGTATTCCCGATCGTTCGTGTATATGGCGCCAACATTCCTACTTACCCAAGCGGTCTGTGGACGTTCACAATGGGCAGCAAAAAACACGATCCTCTTGCTGTTGATGAGACAGCAATTCCAGAAATTGATACAAAATATTACACGCCTCGTCTTCACAAAGCAGCATTCGTGCTTCCTAAATTTGTTGAAGATCTTGTGAAGTAACAAGCGGCTACGCTTCAGGAAAGAGAGGGACATACCTCATGAAATTAGATCAAAAATATTCAGGCAATGTCTTCATTTTGAGCTCTGACAACTACGAAGCTTCCAAAGCGGTTATCTACGGCATGCCGATGGATTTCACGGTTAGCTTCCGTCCAGGCTCCCGTTTCGGCCCTCCTCGCATTCGCGAAGTGTCGATTGGACTTGAAGAATACAGCCCTTACCTAGATCGCAGCCTCGAGGACATTGAATATTTCGATGCTGGTGATTTGCTGCTTCCTTTCGGAAACGCAGCGCGCAGTCTGGAAATCATCGGCGAATTCGTTCGTGGTGTGCTAGACGACGGTAAAATTCCTGTTGGTCTCGGCGGCGAACATCTTGTTTCTTGGCCGATCTTCCAAGAGGTGTACAAAAAGTACCCTGATCTTGCGATCATTCACTTCGACGCTCACGCTGATTTGCGCGAGTCGTATGAAGGCGAGCCATTGTCTCACTCTACGCCGCTGCGCAAAGCAGCTGGTCTTATGGGTGGACAGAACATTTACCAGTTCGGTATTCGTTCAGGATCGCGCGAAGAGTGGCAATATGCACGCGAGAACATCAACTTCCATCCGTTCGAGGTTTTGGAGCCGCTTAAGAAGGTGCTTCCTGAGCTCGAAGGACGTCCGGTTTATTTAACGATCGACATCGATGTGCTTGATCCATCTGCAGCACCAGGTACTGGTACAGCGGAAGCGGGCGGCATTACGTCGAAGGAGCTTATTGAATCCGTTCATGCTATTGCACGTTCCGGCGTGAACATTGTGGGCTTCGATCTCGTTGAGGTTGCACCAGCTTATGATCCGACGGAGCAAACGCAAATTGTTGCGGCGAAGGTTATTCGCGAGATGCTTCTAGGCTTTTTGAAATAGTCATTAAATAGAGTGAAGGCTTCACTGCCAGCGGTCATTTATCCGCGTGGCGTGAAGCCTTTTTTTTATTGTAAAAGGGTACTTTAGATTAACAAAATAAATAAATGACAATTCAGAATATTTAAATTAATATATTGTAGGAAAACATTATTTCATCTTGTGCTTGCAGCAGAGCATCTTATTAATAGAAAGAGAATGAAGGAGGCGTTTTTGTTGGTTAACAAATCGGTGTGGAAGGGTGCTTTAGCTGCTGCTATTACCGTTAGTCTAGGGGCTATGCCGTTCACGGCAATGGCTGATGCGGGTGCAGGGAATACAGTGCAACTGCGAATTATGGAAACGTCGGACCTGCACGTGAACATGATGAACTATGACTATTTTGCGGACAAGCCTACTGATGAATATGGGTTCGCGAAGACGGCAACGCTCATCAAGAAAGCGCGGGAGGAAGCTCCGAACAGTCTATTATTTGATAATGGCGATTTGATTCAAGGAAATCCCCTAGGTGATTATGTCGCTACGGTTGATAAGCTGAAGCAGGGCGAGACGCATCCGGTGTACAAAGCTATGAATTTGCTTAACTACGATGCAGGCAACTTAGGCAATCATGAATTCAATTATGGCTTATCGTTTCTGGACACCTCGCTCGCGGGCGCAGACTTTCCTTATGTAAATGCAAACATTTATAAAGTAGATGGAGACAAGGATGAGACGAATGATGTTAATTTGTTTAAGCCTTATCTCATTATTGATAAAGAGGTAACAGACAGCAAGGGCGCGAAGCATAAGCTGAAAGTAGGCGTGATTGGATTTGTGCCTCCGCAAATTACAACATGGGACAAAGCTCATCTAGAAGGCAAGGTTATCGTTAAGGATGTTGTCAAAACGGCAGAAAAGTTTGTACCGGAAATGAAAGCGAAGGGAGCGGATATCATTGTTGCGATTCCGCACTCGGGCTTTGAAGATATCCCGCAATCAGAGCTCATGGAAAATTCGGTGCTTTATTTAAGCAAAGTTGYTGGCATTAATGCGATTTTGTTCGGACATGCGCATAAAGTATTCCCTGACAAATCGTTTGAAGGAAAAACGGGTGTCGATCTCGCCAAAGGAACGATTAACGGAGTGCCTGCGGTTGAACCGGGCTTCTGGGGAAATAATCTTGGGATTATTGATTTAACACTGGAGAACAAGGATGGGAAATGGGCCGTTGTCGATTCCAAGAGCACGGTTAAGCCTATCTTTGATGCGGTAAATAAGGTACCTCTTGTAGAAGCTGACAAAGCTGTTGTCGATGCGGTGAAAGAGGATCATGAGCATACGCTGGCGTATGTGCGAGGGCCTGTCGGCAAGACGACAGCGTCAATCAACAGCTGGTTTGCTCTTGTTCAAGATGATCCATCCATTCAAATCGTTACGAATGCACAAAAATGGTATGTAGAGAAGCAGCTGCAGGGAACGGAATATGAAGGGCTTCCTGTTCTTTCGGCAGGAGCACCGTTTAAGGCTGGCGGCCGCCAAGGACCGAACTATTATACCAATATTCAGGCGGGCGATATTGCAATCAAGAATGTTGCCGATTTGTATTTGTACTCGAATACTGTGAATGCTGTACTCGTCACAGGAGCGGAGATTAAAGAATGGCTCGAGTGGTCAGCTGGTCAATTCAAGCAGATCGATGCAGCGAGCACAGAGAAGCAAGAGCTGATCAATTATGATTTTCCAACGTACAACTTCGATGTCATTGACGGTGTGACCTATCAGATCGATGTTGCACAACCGACGAAGTATGAAGCTGGCGGCGCGCTCAAGAACGAAAGCGCAAAGCGGATCGTTAATTTGCAGTTTGAAGGAAAACCAATTAAGGCGGATCAGAAGTTCGTTGTTGCAACGAACAACTACCGTGCATCTTCCAGCAAATTCGCTAACCCGGACGGCAAACGTATTATCCTTGCTTCCCCGGATGAGAACCGCCAGGTTGTCATTGACTACATTCGCTCCTTCAAGACGATTGATCCGGCAGCGGATGGCAACTGGTCGCTAGCGACAATTAATGACACCGTGAACGTGACAATCAAGACATCACCGGAAGCAAAGAGTGCAGCGGAAGCGAATAAGTTGACTTCCTACACGGGTGATACAGCTGATGGCTATGCAGAGTTTAAGCTTAATCTAAGTGCGAAGTCAGTAGTGTTGCCGGTAGAACCAACAAAACCGACAACACCAACAACACCGACGAAGCCGACAGAGCCAGCTAAACCTGAGAAGCCAACGACTTCTGTTCCAACGACTCCTCAAGCTTCGGTTTATACGGTTAAAGCAGGGGACACTCTCTATGCAATAGCTTTGGAGCACGGAACGACGTGGCAGAAATTAGCCAGCTACAATAAGCTAAAGAACCCGAATAGAATCTATCCGGGTCAAAGCATAAAGATTCCGGCCAAATAATCGATTCGCATTGATAAAAAGACGTTTTCCGCGTAATCTTAGCGGGAAGCGTCTTTTTCTAATACAAACAGAAAAAGCGATCGTATGATCGAGGCTAGAATGGGCTTATAATAAGACGTTATTGCTGATTTTAAAAATAGATTAGGGGGCTATACGACATGCGCATTTATTCGTTTCCGCCTGTTATCGATGAGCGATCACGCGTGCTGATTCTTGGGACAGCACCAAGCGTAAAATCGCTTGAGCATAAGCAATTTTATGGACACCCGCAAAACTTTATGTGGAAAATTATATATCGTTTATTTAATGAGTCAGACCCAGACCCTGTATATGACAACCGTCTCACATTCTTAAAGGAGCATCGCTTAGCGTTATGGGATGTTATCGAATCTTGCGAGCGCGAAGGCAGCTTGGATGTGAACATACGTGGAATCGTACCGCAGAAGCTGCCGGAGCTTGTAGCCAAATATCCAGAGCTGCGCTGCTTTGCATTTAACGGAAGCAAGGCATACGATACCTTTCAGAAATTTTATAAAGGGCATGAAAGCTTTCGAAGCATCACGTTACTCAAGCTGCCTTCCTCCAGTCCGATTCCAACTCCGCGTATGCGAACGCTCGAGGATCGTGTGGAGGCATGGCGTGATATCGTACCGTTTGCAACAAGTTAACCGGGCTCTAGCGTTGAAATTCGGAGCCTACCTGTATATAGTAGTTACATAAGATTAGACTGATAACAGGAGCAAGATGATGGCAGACAGCAGGAAAGTGCGAATTACATTGGAGAGTGTGCAGGATGGAAGCTCGCATACTCATGCTTACAAAGGGGATTGGTTCCGCAAGGAGAAATCCATATTTATCCGCTACATTGAGCCGGCAGTGGAAGGCGATACAGAAGCTGGTGAAATACGGACGCTTATTCGATTCCGGCCGGAAGAAATGTCAGTTGTGCGGCGCGGCGCTATAGAATCGGAGCAGCTTTTTGTTCCTGAACATAGGAGAGCTGGCAGCTATCAATCACAAATGACATCTTTATCGCTTGAAGCAGAAACGCTGCGGCTGCGGCTTCATGCGCCGGGTGAAGATGGTGTAATGAAAGCGATGGACACATTGCCCGATCAGCTGCCTTTTACACTTGAATGGGAGTATGAATTGTACGTTGGTGATCAAATGTCGGGTCGGTTTCATATCCGGCTCCATATACAGGAGGAACAAAATTAATGAATGCAAATGTATTAGAGAAGATGTATGAACWAGTCAAAGCAGCGATCGCTGATGCAGCGGTAGCGGCTGGTTTGGCAGCGCGGGAAGAGCTTCCAGCGTTTGTGCTCGAAGTTCCTAAGGATAAATCGCACGGTGATTTGGCAACAAATGCAGCGATGCAGCTGACGAAGCTGGCGAAGAAAAATCCTCGTCAAATCGCTGAGGCGATTATTGCGCATTTGGATACGAAGCAAGCTTCTATTCAAGCAGCGGAAATTGCAGGCCCGGGCTTTATTAACTTCCGTATGGATAACAGCTATCTCTATCCGGTTGTGGCTGCAGCGCTTGAAGCGGGAGAAAACTACGGACGTACTTCGGATGGTTCCGGCAAAAGTGTACAGGTAGAATTCGTGAGCGCGAATCCTACGGGCAGCCTGCATCTTGGACATGCTCGCGGTGCCGCAGTTGGCGATGCATTGTGCAATGTACTTGATTATGCGGGATATGATGTTACGCGCGAATATTATATTAATGATGCGGGCAAGCAGGTGGAGAACCTAGCTGTATCCATCGAAGCTCGTTACCGTCAAGCGCTTGGTCAAGCAGCGGAAATGCCGGAGGATGGTTATTATGGCGAGGACATTATTGGTTTTGCAAAACTTCTTGTCGAGCAAGAAGGCGATAAGCTGCTGGAATTGCCTGATCAAGAACGTTTTACGTTTTTCCGCCAGTTTGGCCTTGAGCGGGAGCTTGATAAAATTAAACGCGATCTCGGAAGATTCCGCGTCGGTTTTGACGTTTGGTACAGTGAAACAGCATTATACGAGAGCGGACAAGTGGAGCAAGGTCTTGCAACGCTGAAGGCGACAGGGCATGTCTATGAAGAAGAAGGAGCGACATGGCTGTCTACCATGACTTTTGGTGACGACAAAAACCGCGTGCTCGTGAAAAATGACGGCTCATATACCTATTTGACACCGGATATCGCCTATCATATGGATAAATACGGACGCGGCTTCGATCAGATGATCAACATTTGGGGTGCCGATCACCATGGCTACATTCCGCGTGTGAAAGCAGCGATGGAGGCACTAGGCAACGATCCGAAGAAACTGACCGTGTTAATTGCACAGATGGTCAGCTTGTTCCAGAACGGCGAGAAAATGAAAATGTCGAAGCGTACGGGCAAAGCAGTTACTATGCAGGATCTGATGGATGAAGTGGGCATCGATGCGATTCGTTACTTCTTCTCCATGCGGAGCATGGATTGATT
>NZ_JBFTSN010000014.1:0-49535 GCF_056400045.1 Paenibacillus sp. 01L418 | reverse complement strand
GGTAATTACTTTTGTATTCGTTTTCTGGCACGTATATCAAACTCGGATTCAAGTTTATCTCGGCCACATCACCCATGAGGAACTGGGATCAACGATGAATCAAATTGCGAGCAACCCTACTTACTTCGTACTTTATGTTATTGGTGTATTAGCAGCTGTTTTCCACTTCAGCAACGGCCTTTGGGCGTTTCTGATCAGCTGGGGCATTACGATTGGCCCGAAAGCTCAACGCATCTCTTCATATATTTGCATGGGCGTTTTTGTAGTCGTATCAGCATTGTTTATTCTTTCGCTTATCGCATTCAGCGGAGATCAATTCAAAGAAGCTGCAAGTGCTGCATTGGCACTTACGAATATCGGTTAGTTTGTAGACAAGGAGCGAAACGTTATGGCTAAAAATAAAATTATCATCGTAGGCGGCGGTCTTGCAGGCTTGATGGCTACCATCAAAGCAGCAGAAGCTGGCGTTCACGTTGATCTGTTTTCACTAGTACCGGTCAAACGTTCCCACTCAGTATGTGCACAGGGCGGCATCAATGGCGCTGTTAATACAAAAGGAGAAGGCGATTCTCCATGGGAGCATTTCGACGATACCGTATACGGCGGAGATTTCCTCGCCAACCAACCGCCAGTTAAAGCAATGTGTGATGCGGCACCAGGCATTATTCACTTGATGGACCGGATGGGCGTTATGTTCAGCCGTACATCCGAAGGCTTGCTGGATTTCCGTCGCTTCGGCGGCACGAAGCATTCCCGTACAGCATTTGCAGGCGCAACGACAGGTCAACAGCTGCTTTATGCACTGGATGAGCAAGTTCGTCGCTGGGAAGCAGCTGGACTAGTTAACAAATTCGAGCACTGGGAATTCCTTGGCGCTGTTGTTGACGATGACGGCATTTGCCGCGGTGTTTCGGCACAGGATCTTCGCTCGATGGAAGTTCACACGGTTCGTGCAGATGCAGTTATTCTTGCATCAGGCGGTCCTGGTATTATTTTCGGCAAAACAACGAACTCTGTTATCAACACCGGCACAGCTGCCAGCGCAGTTTACCAGCAGGGCGTTAACTACGCAAACGGCGAGTTCATTCAAATTCACCCAACAGCTATTCCAGGCGATGACAAGCTCCGCTTGATGTCGGAATCAGCGCGTGGTGAAGGCGGACGGATTTGGACGTACAAAGACGGTAAGCCTTGGTACTTCCTAGAAGAAAAATACCCTGCTTACGGAAACCTTGTTCCTCGTGATATTGCGACTCGTGAAATTTTCAGCGTGTGCGTAGATCAGAAGCTTGGTATCAACCAAGAAAACATGGTTTACCTTGATTTGTCTCACAAAGATCCGAAGGAGCTTGATGTTAAGCTCGGCGGTATCATTGAAATCTATGAGAAATTCATGGGCGACGATCCACGGAAAATCCCGATGAAAATCTTCCCAGCGGTTCACTATTCAATGGGCGGCATGTGGGTTGACTACAATCAAATGACAAACATTCCTGGTCTGTTTGCAGCCGGTGAGTGCGAGTATCAATATCATGGTGCGAATCGACTTGGCGCCAACTCTCTGCTATCCGCTATTTACGGCGGTATGGTAGCTGGACCAAAAGCTGTTGAGTATATCAAAGGCTTGAAGAAATCAGCTGAAGATGTAGCTTCCTCCGTATTTGACCGCGAGAACAAGCGTCAAACGGACAAGTACAACAGCATCGTTAATATGAAGGGTACTGAAAATGCATATGTCATTCACAAAGAGCTAGGCGAATGGATGACGAACAATATGACGGTTGTTCGCTTTAATGACAAGCTGGAGCAAACGATCCACAAGATCAAAGAGCTGAAGCAGCGTTATGCGAATATCAACATTAACGATACTGCGCAATGGAACAATGCAGGCGTTGCCTTTACTCGTCAGCTTTGGAACATGCTTGAGCTTTCTGAAGCAATGACGCTAGGCGCATTACTGCGCAACGAAAGCCGTGGCGCTCATTATAAACCAGACTTCCAAGAACGCGACGACGAGCATTTCATGAAATCGACGATTGCGAAATGGACGAAGGAAGGTCCACAAATTTCTTACGAGGATATCGACGTAAGCTTGATCAAGCCGCGTAAACGTGATTACTCGAGCGACAAGAAGAAAGGAGAATAATGATGGCTGAAACGACTGTAGCTACAAAATCGGTTAAGTTTATYATCACTCGCCAAGATACTCCTGAGTCCCAACCATATACGGAAGAGTTTGAAATTCCTTACCGCGCTAATATGAACGTAATTAGCGGTTTGATGGAAATTCAACGTAATCCGAAAAAGGCAGATGGAGCAAGCACGGCTCCTGTATGCTGGGATTCCAACTGCTTGGAAGAAGTATGCGGCGCATGTTCAATGGTCATCAACGGCAAGCCTCGTCAAGCGTGTAGCGCTTTGATCGATAAGCTTGAGCAGCCGATTCGTCTTGAACCAATGAAAACATTCCCAGTAGTTCGTGACCTTGTTATTAACCGTGAGCGCATGTTTGGCGCCTTGAAACGCGTTAAGGCATGGATTCCAATCGACGGAACGTATGATCTGGGTCCTGGACCGCGGATGGCAGAAACGAAGCGTCAATGGGCTTATGAGCTTTCCAAATGTATGACTTGCGGTGTTTGCCTTGAAGCGTGCCCGAACGTAAATGATCGGAACAGCTTCATCGGTCCTGCTGCAATTTCACAGGTTCGTTTGTTTAATGCTCATCCAACAGGTGAGATGAATAAGGAAGAACGTCTGGATGCACTGATGACAGATGGCGGCATCGAAGGCTGCGGCAACTCGCAAAACTGTGTTCGCGCATGTCCGAAGGGCATTCCGCTTACGACTTCAATCGCAGCAATCAATAAAGATACAACCAAACATCTATTCAAAAAATGGCTTGGCATGTAGTCCAATTGATTTATAGGAAACCCTCGATCTGATCGGGGGTTTTTTATTTGCATATTGTGATATTGATTATTATTATCAATGATAGTAGATAAATAATCCTTTGTCAATTCCAGATAAAAGAAGAGAAGGCAATAAAAAAAACCGCCTAAGCGGTTTTTTATCTTACATCCATTGTTCGCCCCAAGTTTGAATGGACTCAATGACTGGCTGAAGCTCCCTGCCCTTGTCGGTTAGCTCATATTCAATACGTACAGGCATTTCTGGATAAACTTGACGTTTGATAATCGTTAATGTTTCAAGCTCTTTCATCCGGTCCGTTAGCATTTTGTCGCTCATTTCGGGAATTTGTTCCTTAATCTCTTTGAACCTTTTTGGTCCTCCAAGCAATACCCGAATAATTCTGCCAGTCCACTTCTTGCCTAAAATGTCGGCTGCGGCTTCATACTTTGGGCACATTGTCGAATAATCCAACCGTATCACCCCGCTTTTTG
Source organism: Paenibacillus sp. 01L418 (assembly GCF_056400045.1). Taxonomy (NCBI): domain Bacteria; kingdom Bacillati; phylum Bacillota; class Bacilli; order Caryophanales; family Paenibacillaceae; genus Paenibacillus; species Paenibacillus sp. 01L418. Next base: position 46,131 of record NZ_JBFTSN010000014.1, on the reverse strand, counting down.
TAATACTATTGTACCATACGAACAAACTAAAAGTAAGTTAATTTCAGTGGGAATGCGATTGTTTGATCGTATATTATATTTACTATATTAAAGTTAGGAAAATACAGGAAAAGCGTTCGCGAATTACAATCGAATCACAATTAACCCAAGAATGGTACAAGCAAAGGCTGTCCACTGCAGGATCGTCAACTTCTCTTTATAAAATATAATAGCGCCAGCTGCTACGACAAGACTGTTCGTAGCAAAGATAGGCGCTGCAAGATTCGCTTGTCCAGTAGCAATCGCGACTGCATAAAGCTGCAATCCTCCGTATGAGAACAGACCTGCAACAATACCGAGCCAAAGCCCAGTTCGCTCTGCGGAACGTGCAGCGGTCGTTTTGACCGGGATGAGAAACCAGCAGAGAGAGAGGGCATAAGCGATGAACAGGATCGGGGCGCTAGGAAGTTCCAATTCATCGGTGACCTTTAATCCGCCATTGCGCAGCGCAAAGAGCACGACTGCCAAAAAGACGAGAATGAACCATCTTTTTTCTATAATCGTGAGCGGTTCCTTTCGTTTATGAGCAATAAAGACGACAGCAAGCAGAAGCAGCATAATGCCTATTGCTTCCGAAGCGCTGAGCGGCTCGTTGTACCACAAGGTCGCTAAAGCGACAACTAAGATAATGTTCATATTCGTTAGGGGAGAGGTCAAGCTGGCGGGTCCAAAATGCAATGCTTTCATAAACAAAGCGTTTCCCCATGCTGAGCCTGCTCCTATTATGATGCCTGCAATCCATACCCTTGGATCAGCAAGAAAGAAAAACGTTCCTTCAAGCGCCGCATGCACCCCAAAACCTAACGTTCCAGAAGCATACAATCCGAGCAGCAGCGTTCTTGCAGAGCCGCCCCGCATTTGTGATACTTTCATCCACCAGCCTGCTAGTCCAAATAAAATAGCGCTGCTGATGGCTGTAATGAGCCACATCGTTTTCCAACCCCTCAAATTTGTTACACAAATGAAATAGTTCTGTTATCGTCTCATTACATTAGTGGGCTATTATAATAAACAAGACCCCCTTTTTAATATATCCTTTTGGGACCTGCGACGTGCAGGTCCACTTTTTTTGTCTAAAGCCCCTCATGAGCTCTTATATCGGTACAATAACTTGTTGGCGCTTGCGATAAAAAACCCACTGTGAGAAGCCAATTTCCTTCAGCCTTTTCTGTACGAGCTCCCAATCTTCGCCAACTCTGCTTGGCTTATGCGCATCCGAACCAAACGTTACATTTACGCCAAAATGAAGTGCTCGCTCTAAGATCGCATCCGATGGATACCATCCGCCTACATCTTTGGTGCTGCCTGATGTATTAATCTCTATGGAAACGCCGCATTCGGCAATCGTCTGCAAAGCATCGTCAATTTCTTTATTAGCAGGTATATCAGAGAAAGCGGGATAATACCCCTTCATCGCGTCGATATGTCCCAAAATATCAAACATGCCGCTGCGTGCAGATTGTTTGATAAGATCATAATAGCTTTGCTTCACTTCAATATGCTGCTGTTCATTTAAGTTTTTAAACCGATTGCGATTGAATATGCTGACGTCGCCAACTTGATGAACAGAACCAATGATATAATCGAAGGGCACGCCGTCATAGGCTTTTTTGTAGCTGTCCACATATTTAGGGAAGAAATCCGATTCTACTCCAAGCATAACCTCGATTTTGCCTGCGTATTTCTCCTTCAACCGCAATACTTCATTAACATAATTGGTGAATTCGCTTCTTGCCATTGCAATGCCTGGCGAAGGCTGATCATTCTCATGATAAAAGAAGGGGGAGTGATCCGAGATGCCGATAACCTGAAGCCCGGCTTCAATTCCGGCTAAAATATAATCCTCGATATTGCCGTCGGCGTGGCCACATCTAAAATGATGGGTATGTAAATCGAATTTCATTTTTTATCTCTCCTAGTTGTTTGTCTAGTGGAAGCTTCTTGTCGACTACTCGCTGCTAATGAATTGATGCTCAGGCATGCCTTTTAGATCACTTAAAAATTGCTTCAGTGCGGTATTGATGTAACGGCCTGATTTATAAACCACTCCAACGGGATGACTTATTTCAAGCTCGTTGACCTTTATCATTTTTAGTGTACCCATACGGAGTTCGTTTGCTATCGAAAGTTTGGATACGACTGCGGCGCCTAAATTAATTTCAACCATGCGCTTCACTTCTTCGCTGCTGGAAACCTCCATTACGATATTGGGTTGAATATTGTATTTACGAAAAATTTGATCGACAAATCGCCTGCCAAGCGTGTCTGGAGCAAGCATAATCATTGGAATGTCCTTAAGCGTATCAACTGTCGTATGCGTCAACCTGCTCATGGGATGGGAAGGCGGAACGACGAGCTCAAATGTATCATAATAAAGGACGGAGGAGGAAACGTTCGGATTTTTTTCAGAAAGATATGTAATCCCTATATCGACTGACCCGTTCTCGACACTGGCCATAACTTGGGATGAGGGCATGGAATGAATCGTTGTTTTAATAAAAGGAAATTGGTTTTGAAAATAGGATAGCACGCGCGGTAAAATCTGAATCGCTATTGAAGCCGTAGTTCCGAGTAATATGTGTCCTTGCGGCGTAAGGTTCATATCGGAAAGCTTCTGCTTCAGTTCTTCCACGATTGAAAGAACTTGCTCCGCATGCTCCAAAAAAACTTGTCCGTGTTCCGTTAATGTAACTGGCTGATTGCGATTAATGAGAATCGTTTTGAATTCATCCTCAAGGCTTTTGATTTGTGCCGAAACAGCAGGCTGTGTGAGATTCAGCAGCTCGCCAGCTTTCCTGAAGCTCATCGTTTTGGATATCGTAAGGAGTGTTTCAAGCTGACTAATATTCACGTCAATCCCCCTCTCATAGGTACTTAATGCTCAAACTCATATTCTACTATTATAAAGGATAGCGGCCATTACAGCAAAAAGGCTGCAGCTCGTTAGGCATAAATTGCCCGTACGAGTGCAGCTCTGTAATGAAGATGGCACAGGTCTCTAGAGCCATTCTTTTTTGCGGAAAATATAAAACATGCTTATGCCAAGCAGCAGCATGATACCAAGTAAAATGTATGATCCTAACCTAAGGTGAAGGCCTGGAATGAAATCGAAATTCATCCCATAGATGCCGGTTATAAAGGTCAGCGGCATGAATATAGTCGTAATTGCTGTAAATACGCGCATGATTTCATTGGCACGGTTGGATACGCTGGACTGATAAGCTTCGCGTAAGTTGCCCATGAGATCGCGGTACGTATCGAAGGACTCGGCAATTTTCAAGGCGTTCTCGTATATATCGCTGAAATATTTTTGCAGCTGATCATCAATGAGCTTCAGATCTTTTTTGTTAAGCGTTGCAATGACATCGCGTTGTGGACCGAGCACTTTCCTCAGCCACAATATTTCACCGCGGAGCCCGATGATTTCGTTCAAATGCGATTTCTTAGTGTGCATTAATATATCTTCTTCAAGCGCTTCAATGCGCGTATCAATGCGGTCGCCAACGAGGAAATAATTATCGACAACAATGTCGACGAGATGATACAAGAAATAATCGGGCCGGCTAACCTCTTGTTCCCACAGCACAGGCTTTAGAGAACGAAGCTCGTTAATTTTTTGCTTGGTGACCGTAATAATGAAATGGCGGCCAAGGAAAATATTGAGTGCCCTTAGGAAGATTTCTTCGTCATCAAATCGTATGCTGTTGATTACAATAAAATAATGGCTTTCGTAAATTTCAATTTTTGGACGCTGCTCCTCTTCACTGAGGCAATCCTCAACTGCCAGATCGTGCATGCTGAATAGGGGCTGTAAAATAGCAAGATCCTCCACATCAGCGTCAATCCAGTAAAATCCTTCTTTCGAGGGAATAAGTGTTTCGTTAATATCTTCAATAGTGGTGAACATGCCATTGCTAACAAGGCGGATTTTCATCCGGAGTCACTCCTTTCTTTCTTCAGAGGAAACTGCCGGCTGAATCGGACTTGGCCGGCAGTAACCGTATTCGATCGTTTTCAGGCTTCGGTCGGTCGCCTTCCATGTCCATATGCACCCCTTTATAAGTCAAATAAATGAAATAATTCTTGTCTAGTATACTCCCGCGTCAGCTTTACATTCAAGCCTAAAAACAATCGTTTTTTTCATCTAAATGTCAAGGATATGAATAGAGGATCTTGACGCAATTGTCAGAATGCATTAAAGTGAAGGTGAAATGAAACCGCGGAAAATTGAATAGACTACTTTCTTATCAAGAGCAGGCGGAGGGACTAGCCCGATGAAGCCCGGCAACCGGCGTGTAAAACGCACGGTGCTAATTCTTGCGGAAACTTTAATGTTTCTGAGAGATGAGAGAGGCGGATGGCTTATTTACTGAGCATACGACCTTTTCTCACAGCAGAAAGGGTCTTTTTCATGTTCAAGCGGTCATACTGCTTCTAGAGGAGTGATACCTATGCCAATTAAAGTGCCTGACAATTTACCAGCCAAAGAGGTATTAAACAACGAGAACATTTTCGTCATGGATGAGAGCATCGCCTACCATCAGGATATTAGGCCGCTCAGAATTGCGATTTTGAACTTAATGCCTACCAAGGAAACAACCGAAACGCAGCTGCTTAGACTTATCGGCAATACGCCGCTACAAGTTGAGGTTGTACTGCTGCATCCAAGAACACATACATCAAAAAACACATCAGCCGATCATTTGGAATCCTTCTATAAAACATTCGATGAAATTTCGGATGAATATTATGATGGTCTCATCATTACAGGCGCGCCGGTAGAGCATATGCCTTTCGAGGATGTAAACTACTGGGAAGAGCTGAAAGAAATTATGGATTGGAGCGCAAGGCGCGTAACTTCAACTTTCCATATTTGTTGGGCCGCACAAGCTGGGCTCTATCATCACTTTAATGTTCCCAAATACAGCTTGGACAGCAAAATGTTTGGTGTGTTCCCACACACGATTGAAAAACGGAATGTTAATTTGCTGAGAGGCTTTGATGAAATGTTTTTTGTKCCGCAGTCTCGTCACACAGAGGTACGCCGCGAGGACATCGAGAAGCTTGATTCCCTCGATATTTTATCGGAATCAGCGGATTCGGGCGTATACATCGTGGCTTCAAAAGACGGCAGACAAATTTTCGTCACAGGCCACTCCGAATATGATCCAACTTCACTTAAATATGAATATGATCGCGATCAAGCCAAAGGGCACCAAATAGATGTACCAAAAAATTATTTCCCAGGTGATAACCCGGCTAACCCGCCGTTATCAACATGGCGTGCGCATGCCAACCTATTATTCTCGAACTGGCTTAATTATTATGTTTACCAGCAAACACCGTATGATTTGGGTGGAGGCATTTAAAACCATATAATAAGGGAGCGCTATATAAAGATGAAGATAGAGAGCCATTTAGCACAGATTGGATCTATTAAAGAGCCTGTAACTGGAGCGGTAAGTTTTCCAGTGTACCAATCAACAGTATTTCGTCATCCTAAGCTGGGACAGAGTACAGGATTTGATTATGCGCGTACCAAAAGCCCAACCAGAGCGGTATTAGAAGAAGCGGCTGCACAATTAGAAGCTGGCGATGCGGCATTTGCCTGTAGCTCCGGCATGGCCGCGCTGCAAACGATATTCGCCTTATTTAGTCAGGGCGATCATTTGATCGTATCTCTTGATCTATATGGCGGTACTTATCGCTTGTTGGAGCGGATCATGTCGAGATTTGGTGTGACGGCATCTTATGTGGATACCAACGATATTGATGCGATGGCGGCATTATGGACGCCGAACACAAAAGCAGTACTTATCGAAACGCCAACTAACCCGCTTATGATGATTACGGATATTGAGAAAGTAACTGCGTGGGCGAAGTCAAAAGGCTTGCTTACTATTGTAGACAATACGCTGCTTACGCCTTTTTTCCAACGTCCTATAGAACTGGGTGCTGACATTATCATTCATAGCGCGACTAAATATTTAGGTGGTCACAATGACGTTCTTGCTGGTCTTATTGTAACCAAAGGCAAGGAGCTCTCGGATGAGATGGCCTTCCTGCACAATTCAATTGGAGCAGTGCTCGGGCCTCAGGATTCATGGCTTCTAATGAGGGGAATGAAGACGCTCGCGCTCCGTATGGAGCGCCACCAATTTAATGCTACCGCAATTGCTAATTATTTGCTTGAGCATTCAGCCGTTGAGGATGTTTATTATCCGGCATTGCCTCACCATCCTGGCCATGAAATTCAGAACAAACAGTCATCCGGCAATACTGGCATTTTCTCATTCCGATTAAAGGACGCTCGTTATGTGGAGCCAATTCTTCGTCACATTAAGCTCATTGCATTTGCTGAGAGCTTGGGCGGAGTTGAATCCTTGATGACCTACCCAGCGGTTCAGACGCATGCTGATATTCCGCTTGAAATTCGTCAAGCGATAGGCGTTGACGACCGTCTGCTTCGTTTCTCCGTAGGAATTGAGCATGCAGATGATTTGATCAGTGACTTGGCGCAAGCACTCGAAGCTGCCAAACGCGAAATCGAGGAGGTTAACAACTAATGGGCAACGACAAAATTCAACCTCAAGATCGCCGGTTTGCAACGAAGCTGCTGCATTTCGGAGCAGAAATTGACGAGCATACAGGAGCTTCAAGCGTACCTATTTATCAAGCTTCAACGTTCCATCATCATGATATTTTCAATCCGCCGCAATATGATTACAGCCGCTCGGGCAATCCTACACGCCAAGCGCTAGAGGATTATATCGCTTTGCTTGAGGGCGGTGCTCGCGGATTCGCCTTTGCATCAGGCATGGCTGCAATCTCAACCACGTTTTTGCTGCTTTCTGCAGGTGAGCATGTCATCGTAACAGAGGATGTCTACGGCGGAACTTACCGCTTGCTGACGACGATTTTGGATCGACTGGGCATTGAGTCTACTTTTGTTGATATGACGGATTTTGAAGCGGTTAAGGCGGCGCTTAAGCCAAATACAAAAGCTGTATTTATGGAGACGCCTTCCAACCCGACGCTCAAAATCACAGATATTGCAGAAACGACAGCTTGGGCAAAAGAGCATGGACTGCTTACACTGCTTGATAATACGTTCATGACTCCGTATCATCAGCGTCCAATTGAGCATGGCGTCGATATCGTCTTGCACAGTGCGACGAAGTTTCTAGGCGGCCACAGCGATGTGCTGGCTGGGCTTGCAGTTACCGCAGATGAAGGTCTAGGCAAACGTTTGAAACAGCTTCAAAACGGAATGGGAACGGTTCTGAGCGCCCAAGAATCATGGCTGTTGATGCGCGGCATGAAAACATTGAAAGCTCGGATGGAATATAGCGAACAAAGCGCTCGCAGACTAGCTGAATGGTTGTCGGAGCATAAGGAAGTAACAGCGGTTTATTATCCTGGTTTAGAGAATCATCCCGGCCGGGCGATACATGAGAAGCAGTCGCTTGGGTATGGAGCTGTCGTATCCTTCGATGTTGGAAGTGGAGAGCGTGCCAAATCTTTGCTGAGCAAGGTTCAAATTCCTTTAGTAGCTGTCAGCTTAGGTGCAGTAGAGAGCATTCTTTCTTACCCAGCTATGATGTCGCATGCAGCAATGCCGAAAGAAGTGCGTCATGCACGCGGCATTACGGACGGCTTGGTGCGTTACTCTGTTGGTCTAGAGGATATTGAGGATCTTATTGAAGATTTGGATAATGCGCTTCGTGCCTAATTGGGACTAAAAGAAAGGAAAGCACGGATGTTCTCACGAACATGCCGTGTTTTTCCTTATTTCAGGGCGAGATGCCATCATACGGCGGGTGACTTGCACTAGAGATCTATGTTAGGATGAAGTGATGGTTAGCATAAATAGAACGGGAATAAGGAGGTCTTGCGGAATGGGAACGTTGGACCATATTTTGGATAAAGCGTTGCGCGGCGAGCGTGTTTCGCTCGAAGAAGGCATGGAATTATTAGCTTCGAATCAGATTGAAAAGATGGGGCATGTAGCTAATCAAATCATGCTCAAGCATCATCCAGATCCAATAACAACTTTTGTTGTTGGTCGAAATGTAAACTACACGAACGTATGTGATGTTTATTGCCGTTTTTGCGCATTTTATCGCGCTCCAGGCTCTAAAGAGGGTTATGTACTGCCTGACGATACGATTTTGAGCAAAATTCAAGAAACGATCGATGTGGGTGGAACTGAAATTTTGATGCAGGGCGGTACGAATCCAGATTTGCCGTTTACGTATTATTTGGATCTGCTTCGCAAAATTAAACAGCATTACCCTGGCATAACGATGCATTCGTTCTCTCCAGCGGAAATTCAGAAGATGAAGGTTGTATCAGATGGCCTTTCTCTCGATGAAGTGATAAGACAACTGCATGATGCTGGACTTGATTCTTTGCCTGGCGGCGGCGCTGAAATTTTGGACGATCGCACTCGCCGCAAGATCAGCCGCATGAAGGGCTCTTGGACGGACTGGATGGATGTAATGAAGTCTGCACACCGTCATGGTATGAATACGACTGCAACGATGGTTTATGGTCTTGGCGAGACCGTTGAAGAGCGCGCATTACATATGCTGCGCATCCGTGATGCTCAAGATGAGTGCATCGCGAACAAATATGATTCGACGGGTTTCTTGGCGTTTATTTCGTGGCCATTCCAGCCAGACAATACAAACCTGAAGCTTGAGAAAGCAAAGCCAGAGGAATATTTGCGTATTGTTGCTGCTAGCCGAATCATGCTTGATAATATTCCGAATTTCCAATCCTCTTGGGTAACGATGGGGCCTGAAATGGGCAAGTTATCACTGTCTTATGGCTGCAATGACTTCGGAAGCACCATGATTGAGGAAAATGTCGTTTCAGCAGCTGGAACAACACATAAAGTGAACATTGAACTTATTCTTCAGCTTATTCGCGAGTGCGGCAAAATTCCGGCTCAACGGGATACAAAATATAATATTTTGAAGGTTTACAATGAATCCGATAAAGCAGATCTCGATTTTGTTATGCAAAATTAATGCTTTTTAGACCGATATAAGCAATATAAATACGTTTGTTGAGCTTCTCGCTGCATAGTGGGAAGTTCGGCAAACGTTTTTTTGTATGCTTGCTTCCCTTACATTCCAATGTCTTCATCGTATATCCCCGAACGCGTCACCATATACTGATAAGGAAAGAAAGGGGTGAGCTGATGGAGCTATTCACGGTATCGTTACCTGCAAGTCTCCAAAAGTCGGTTAATAAACTAACTCAATTGTTGAAGGAACAAGCGCTCGTCGATTTACATATTGGCTCAAAAACGGAGCAAACAGCCGTCATCGAGTTTCAGCAGGTATCGGATCAAAATATAAGCTGTCTAGCGCTGTTGCCAAATTTTCAGTTAAAAACGCATGGTCACATCGTATATAAAGCAGCATCACTAGCCATAGCTGAATTTGTAGTAAGTGAGATGGAACCAGGGATGCTTGCTGCTATTATTCGCAGAAAGTATCGCCATAACAGTTCAGCCGATACAGCTGCTATTGAGCGGTATTGTCATGATTTGCTGCATGGGAAAGAATGGGATAGCCTTGGAACGAGATTTTTGGATGCGGATCGCCTAAGAAGGAAAAGCAAAGTGGCTGCAGAGGTCGAGCTTTTTTTGCAGGATAACACGGAGCTTAATGTAAAGGGGTTTACAACCTTCAGGCTTGAGCCCTATCGTAAAGAACTAGCCGAAGTTGTGGAATACGCATTAGATGAGTATGTGCTCGATAAACAATATCAGGAGTTTATTTCCCTGTTAAAATATTTTGTGTTTCTTCAAGATACAAAGCTGCCTATGGTGCATTTGCTGCATAAGGGCGGTCATGAATTCATGCTCTATGATGAAAAGTTTCAACCGCTTGATCCGAACCCTCCAACCGATCGTATCGTAGCCGAAATGCTTGAAACGGAAATGAACATTGAAGACATGGTAATCAGCTCGCTGATTGCTGTATCTCCCAAGCATATTACGATTCATACGAGGCAGCAGGATATGCAAGTGATTCGAACGATTCAAACGATTTTTGACCAGCGTGTCACGCTTTGCACGCAATGCGCATCCTGCAGCAGCAGCCTTGATGAACTCGTTCAGCCATAGGCGAATTAACGAAATTACTGTCTATTTGAAGCTTATAGCCTTGACCAAACGCGTAAGTCGAGCTATAATGACACACATATACGATGTAATCGGCAATGAAAAAGACATGTGTCTGTTTATGATATTTGGTCCAGAGAGAGGAAACTTGGCTGTAATTTCCTTCCACAATGTCCACAGGCGTACCCCTTTGAAGCTGTATGGCCCAACCTATAGCTGGTTTCTTATGAAGCTGAGCGCTATAGCAGTATGCTGTACCGGAAATCTCCGTTACCAGATAATACGAGGACTGCTGCGATAGGAATAAAGAGCAGTCGAAGTAGGGTGGAACCACGAGCACACAAGCACTCGTCCCTTTTTTAGGGATGCGTGCTTTTTTTGTGCTCTTTTTTGCTTGAAATGATGAATGGAAGCGTAATTCGCTTACGGACAAAATGGAGGATGAACCAAAATGACAATTCAAATCACTTTGCCAGATGGCGCGGTAAGAGAATATGCGGCTGGCACAACTATTGAAGAAGTAGCAGGCTCGATCAGCTCGGGTTTGCGTAAAAATGCGATTGCCGGAAAAATCGATGGCAAAGTAGTTGATGTATACACACCTATCGAGAACAATGCTGCAATTGAAATCGTTACAGTAGATTCAGCAGACGGCCTTGAGGTATACCGCCATAGTACAGCCCACTTGCTGGCACAAGCGATCAAACGGATATACGGCAATGCTAATGTTAAGCTTGGAATTGGTCCAGTAATCGAAGATGGCTTCTACTATGATATTGATATGGAGCAATCGTTGACGCCTGAGGATCTTGTAAAGATCGAGAAGGAAATGGAAAAAATCGTTCAGCAAAACATCGACATTCGTCGTCGTGTAGTTAGCAGAGACGAGGCGCTTTCGATTTTCACTGAGCTTGATGATAACTTGAAGCTGGAGCTTATTCGTGATCTTCCAGCTGATTCGGTTATTACGATGTATGACCAAGGGGAGTTCTTCGATCTATGCCGTGGACCGCATTTGCCATCTACAGGCCGTATTAAAGCCTTTAAACTGCTTAGCGTAGCAGGTGCCTACTGGCGCGGAGATTCCAAAAACAAAATGCTGCAGCGTATTTATGGAACAGCTTTCCCTAAGAAAGCACAATTGGATGAGCATCTTCACTTCCTCGAGGAAGCTAAAAAACGCGATCACCGTAAACTAGGCCGCGAGCTAAAAATGTTTACATTCTCACGTGAGGTTGGCCAAGGCTTGCCGCTATGGCTGCCGAATGGCGCGAAGCTTCGCAGAACAATGGAGCGTTATATCGTGGATCTTGAGGAAAGACTGGGCTATGAGCATGTTTATACGCCAGTGCTTGCAAATGTGGAGCTTTATAAAACCTCCGGTCACTGGGAGCACTACAGCGAGGATATGTTCCCAAAAATGATTATGGACAACGAAGAGCTTGTTCTTCGTCCAATGAACTGTCCACACCATATGATGGTGTTCAAAAGCGACATGCGCAGCTACCGCGACCTGCCTGTTAGGATTGCTGAGCTTGGCACAATGCACCGCTATGAAATGTCAGGCGCGCTTACAGGCTTGCACCGCGTACGTGCCATGACGCTAAATGATGCGCATATCTTCTGCCGTCCGGATCAAATCAAAGAAGAATTTGCACGCGTGGTTAACTTGATCCGCAAAGTGTATGAAGATTTCGGAATTAAAGAGTATCGTTTCCGCTTATCTTATCGTGATCCTAAGGATACAGAAAAGTATTTCCAAAATGATGAGATGTGGGAAATGTCACAGCGCATGCTGCGTGAAGTGGTTGAGGAGCTGGAGCTTCCATTCTTCGAGGCTGAAGGAGAAGCTGCATTTTACGGTCCTAAGCTTGACGTTCAAATTAAAACGGCGCTTGGCAAAGAAGAAACGTTGTCGACTGCACAGCTTGATTTCTTGCTTCCTGAGCGTTTCGAGCTTGAATATGTCGGCGATGATGGCAAGAAGCACCGTCCGGTCGTTATCCACCGCGGCATTATAAGCACGATGGAAAGAATGACAGCTTTCTTGCTTGAGAACTTTGCTGGCGCGCTTCCATTGTGGTTGTCGCCAGTACAGGCGAAGGTTATTCCGGTATCGACTGCCTATGAGGAGTATGCCCGTAAAGTTGCCGAGCAGCTGCAAGAAAACGGCATTCGTGTAGAAAGTGATTTGCGCAATGAGAAGCTGGGCTACAAAATTCGTGAGGCTCAGCTGGAGAAAGCGCCTTACATGCTCGTAGTGGGCGAGAATGAAATGCAGGCTGAAGCCGTCTCCGTAAGGAAACGCGGTGAAGGCGATCTTGGCGCTATTCCAGTTGCAGAGCTGATTTCGCAGCTGCAAAAGCAGATCGCAAACAAAGAACAATAATAAATAACGCATAAAGCTTGAGCCATCGGGGCATTATTCTTCTGAGGAGGAAGTACCCAGATGGCTACAAGCTTTTTTTATATTCAAAAAGGATTAACGGCATTGCTGCTCCTAACTGTTATCGTAATCGGTTTAGATACAAAGGGCGGCGGTACGGTTCATGCTGAAGCATCAGCACCTGAGCAAAGCCCTGTTGCAAGCAAAAGCGACAACCTGGGCAAGTCAGAGGCAGCTGCGCGCACGAAGCCGAAAAAGGTTGAAGTTGTTGCTACAGGCTACACAGCTGGCGTAGAATCGACCGGTAAACGGCCTGGGCATCCACAATACGGAATCACCTATTCGGGCGTAAAGGTACGCAGGGATCAAGTCTCAACGATTGCGGCGGATACGAGGCTGTTTCCCATTGGGACGCTGCTCTATATACCTGGCTATGGCTATGGCGTCGTGGCTGATACGGGTTCAGCGATTAAGGGAAAACGCATCGACTTGTATTTTGAAACGATCAAGCAGGTGTATGAGCAGTGGGGCAAGCGCACCGTTCATGTAGAGGTGCTGCGTATGGGAACGGGCAAGCTTTCGCAGGCATGGCTGAACAAAATCAACTTGGCTATAGAGGCTGGAAAGCCTATTCCGCAGACGTATTTAGAATCGTAAATGAGTCGTATAATAAGCGGCAAGAATGCCATACTATCAATGAAACGGGGAGGTGAATACAATGGCTAAAAACAAAAACAACAAAGCCCAAAACAATCAATACAATGCAGAATTCGCAGAAGAGTTTAACCAAAATAACGCTACTAACAAACAAGCGGCAAACAATGCTCAGCAAAAAGCTGAGAAGTAATATTTTTTTGCTATGCCATGAGAAGGAAACAAAGGGGAACCGTTATCGGTTCCTCTTTTTATTTATCCTCTGCTCATCGCAACGTTATTTTGATCTAATAAAAAACAGTTTTCAAATGACCTCGGTTTGTTGTATGATTACATATGTAAGAAATAATAACATGACAAGACAGGTGAATACTCATGACAGATCCGATCATTCATTCAGGCTTTGTAATTGCTGCCCATCATCGTAAAGCGGGCGAGGTTTTACCTTTTATTGATGCTTACGTTGCTAAGAAAGAGCAGGAAATAGCTGAAATTGAACAGATGGTTGAGCGTTATGAGAAAAGAAGGCTGATGGAAGACCGCGCGTATCAATCGATGTCTACACTTCGAAGAATGCTGACTGGCAGGAAGCCAGATCATCATCTGGCCGTTGAATATATTCATTTTGTAAGAAAACCGATGGAGAAGGTTCGTGCGCTCCGTCTGGAAATCGAAAGTGCTCGCTCCATCAAAAATGTATCGGCTCCAAGCGATATTGTAACGGTATCCTATGAGCTGGCCAATGAGATGAACGATTAATGGAATGATCATTCTAAATAATAGCAAAGAACCGTCCAGGCCATTCCGGCTTGGGCGGTTCTTTATGTTTATTTGCTGTTTTTTAAGCGATCATAATCGAGGAAATCATGCTCCTGGCTGTATGCGGGAACACCGTGAATGCCAACATCGAGGCCGATGAGCTCCTCATCCTTGGATACACGGACGGGCATAATTTTGCGGATCAGCCATAGTGCGCCCCAAGTTAAAGCGAAGCCCCATAAGGAAACCGTTACGAGCCCTAATGCTTGAACGCCGAGCAAGTTGAAGCCTCCGCCATAAAATAAACCGTAGTAGCCCTTGCCTACGCCCTCGGTTAGCTCGGGAAGTGCGAATAAGCCGACTGCAATTGTTCCGATGCTGCCGCTGACGCCGTGTACGGCAAAGGCGCCGACTGGATCGTCGATCTGCCTGCGTTCCAGCCATTCAGTGACCAGCACCATCGCGATGCCGGATACTGCGCCGATCCCAATTGCAGCGATGTCAGATACGAATGCGCAGCCAGCAGTAATGCCTACGAGGCCGGCGAGTGAGCCATTGATGACCATTGGCGGATCTRCTTTCTTGTAGCGGAACATTGTAAACAGAATACATGTTGCGCCGCCTGCAGCTGCCGAGAGCATCGTTGTAATTGCAATATGTCCGATTGAGCCGTTTGTAGCGCTAAGTGTGCTGCCTGCATTAAACCCGAACCAGCCAAACCATAGAATGAACGCTCCTACAGAAGCAAGCGGCAAGTTGGAAGGCGGAACGATATTGGCTTTGCCGTCTGGACTGAACTTACCGATTCTTGGACCAATGAAAATGGCTGCGGCAAGAGCGGAGAAACCTCCTAAAGCATGAATGACAGCAGAGCCTGCAAAATCGATCATGCCAAGCTTGCCAAGAAAGCCGCTGCTTGACCATACCCAGTGTCCGGCTAGCGGATAAATGAAGCCGGTCATTGCAATAGTGAGTAAAATATAAGCTCTAAAATTTATTCTTTCTGCAACTGCGCCCGACACGATTGAAATGACGGCTATAACGAATGCGCATTGGAATAACCAAAAGGTTTCGTGCGTAATATTTAGTTTTATGTGAGACAGGTCTCCGTTGATGAGAAAGCCGGTCGTTCCGATTATTCCGCCTGCGTCCTGCCCATACATGAGTGCGAAGCCAAAAAAGTAAAAAACGAGTGCGCCGAAAGCGATGTCGACAAAAACCTTCATGATGATGCTGACGGCATTCTTTTGCCTGACAAATCCTGCTTCAAGCAATGCGAAACCGCCCTCCATGAGCAAGATCATGGCTGCTGTCAAAACGACCCAGATGGTATCCAGTCCTTTTGACAGTTCGATAACGTCCATTTCTTCATCTCCTATTCCTAATATTCATGCATAGCGGTCTCTATTTTCTTAATCCGTTCATCATTATAAATAGTAGACGTTAACAATGTCAACGCTCTGCGTTATGTTTCGTGACGCATGTTAGGTTTAAATGGATAGAATCAACAAAAGCTCAGTCTAGAGACTGACTAACAATTCAATCGGTCGTCCCTTTTTCTATTGCATGTTGTCCGTTATACTAAGAATATCAAACGACGATGGAATCGTAAGGAGCTGGTGCCGCATGAACGGAAACTTCGCAAACCGGTTATTCACCGGGTTAATCATCATTGCAGTTGGCGTCTTGTTTTTACTGAATCAAACGGGTCATGTGGCCTTTGATATTGGAGATTTATTTTCTACCTATTGGCCTGTAATCATTATGATTGTAGGTATTCGCGGATTGTTGTCCAGCAGAACGTACGGCTCGGGTTCGAGCTGGTGGGGCGCGATTGTCCTATTAATCGGATGTGTATTTTTGGGACGCAATTTAAACTTGTTCTCATGGTCTATTGGCGACATCATTCCTTACATTTGGCCAATAGTTGTGATTTTAGTCGGGATCAATATTATTTGGAGACCAAGATCAAAACGCCAAGCTCCGCCAACAGATGATTGGAAATCTTACCGCCCTTACACTGATGAAGCGTCTGTTCCGCCAGCGCCGCCTCTTCACCCTGATCCAACGAAGCAGCCTGCGGACACGCACACTAAGGAAGAGAAGCAGGAAAGCGCATCAAACAAACCATATGATGATTTTTCTGCCACCAAGAAAGAGTATAAGGAATGGAAAAATCACCATAAATCAGAATACAAAAAAAATGAAAAAGAATGGAAACGAAATCATAAGGAGCATGTGGAATGGTGGAACCATAATGATTCCAATGTGCAGAATCGTTCCGGGTTTATTGGGGATATTCATATCGGTCATGATTATTGGGATTTAAAGCCGCTTAATATTTCCCATTTCATCGGTGATACCGTGCTTGATTTAACAAAGGCACAAGTATCCATGGGCGAAACCAAAATTCATGTATCATCATTTATTGGCGATGTAAAGGTATATGTTCCGAATGATTACGAAGTAGGCGTACAGGTTGTATCAAGCGCCTTTATTGGCGATGTGAAGGTGCTTGGCCAGAAAGAAGGCGGATTGTTTACGAATATCAATATTCAATCGCCAACTTATCAGGAAGCTAACAAAAAAATTAAGCTGGTCGTCAGCACGTTTATCGGAGATGTTCGTGTTACAAAGGTAGGGTGATTCGAGTATGATGGTTCGGTTTTTGAGGAGCGGAAAGTGGGAGCTCATCGGTATGTTTGTCATCGCATCAACCGTGTCTCTAATACTTGGAGCGGTGGTCTGGAATGGACTCTTAGATGAAGTCAATAAGACGGAAGTGCGCCTAGGGGCTGCCTCCGTCTTCCTCCTTGTCAGCGTGGCGTTCGGTTACTGGGCTGCACAGCGCATTGGACGCCGAATTGATACGCTTCATTTATCGCTGAAGCAAGCATCAAACGGCAACTACGGCGTTCGGATTACTGAGGGCGGTCATAATTCATTTAATGAGGTTTATCGTGAGTTTAATGAGCTCGCTCAGCAGATGGAAGAAAAGATGAAATGGCTGCAAGTACGCGGCGAAGAGTATGTGATGACGGAGTCTGCTTCTAATGAAGCGGCAGTGCTCGAGGAGCGCAAGCGTTTGGCAAGGGATTTGCATGATACAGTAAGCCAGCAGTTATTCGCTATCCATATGTGCGCTTCATCGCTTCCAAAGCTGCAGCAGGTTGATCGCGAACGAGCGGATTCTGTGCTTGAGCAGCTCGTCAATATGTCTAATTTGGCTCAGAAACAAATGAGGAACTTCATCGCTCAGCTGCGTCCTATGGAGCTTGAAGGTCGGACTTTATATGAAGCGCTTGATAAGTGGTTCCCTGATTATTGCCGCCAAAACAATTTGCAAGGTGAGCTGGAATGGCGCTTGAAGGAGCGTTTATCCGAAGCGAAGGAGCATCAGCTTTTTCTTATCGTCCAAGAAGCGATGGCGAATATCGTAAAGCATGCAAACGCAAAGGGCTGCACGCTGACAATGGCAGATACGGAACGGCAGGTTAGCATGATTTTGCAGGATGATGGAGTTGGCTTCAAGGTAGATGAGGTAAGACGCGGCTCATATGGACTGTCTACGATGCAGGAGAGAGCACAGAAGCTTGGCGGTGCAGCCGAAATTTGGAGCAAGTCTGGGAGCGGGACGAGGGTAAAGGTTACGATACCAAAAATGTAGCGGGGAGAGTATGAATAATGAATGCATCTGAACTAATAAAAGTAATGATCGTGGATGATCATGATATGGTAAGGACGGGCCTTCGAACTTATCTAATGCTGGAGCCAAAGCTTCATGTCATTGCAGAGGCGAGCAATGGACAATCAGCAATTGACTTGCTGAAGGCTAGCTCGGATGAAAATAGACCTCATATTATTTTGATGGATCTGATGATGCCCGGCATGGATGGCATTGAAGCCACAAGGGCGATTATCTCGCATTTTCCTGATATGAAAATCGTAATGCTGACCAGCTTCCTCGAAGATGACAAGGTTTATGGTGCGATAGAGGCTGGCGCTGTCAGCTACGTGCTCAAAACCGTTTCTGCAGAAGAGCTTATTTATGCGATCAGCGGCGCATTCAAAGGAATGCCGGTCATGACTGCTGACGTATCGCAGGCATTAACGAGAGGCTTAAGACAGAAGACTGCTCAGTCTGGTGACGAGGGGTTAACGGAACGTGAGAAGGAAGTTTTGCTGCTTATTGCAGATGGACAATCGAACAAAGAAATTGCAGAAGAGCTGCATATAAGCGTAAAAACAGTGAAAACACATGTCAGCAATTTATTGATGAAATGTGAGCTTGACGACCGTACACAGCTTGCAGTTCTGGCCCATCGCAAGGGCTGGGCTAATCGCACATAAAGGTGGAAATGGAAGGGTATACTACCTACTAGCAAAAAGAGATTAGAAATAAGCTAGTGCAAAGGAGACGCCTTCATGATACCCATTTCGTCCGTGCTGGAATCACGGGAGCAACATTTCTTAGAAACGAAAGAGCTGCTGGAGTCGCAGCAATTCACGCTTGGCGGCAACTGGGAGTATGCTGCTGGTTCCTTTGACCGCGCGCTTGATGATGCGAATAAGATTTGGCTTCGCATTCCTTTTGAAGTCATTGCTGGTCATATTGATGTTGGGGAAAAAGATAATGAAGCGAGGATTATACTCGGTACACCGTACGTGCTTAAGCATGAGTACAGAGAAGGAAATGATCCGGAAGCATCGGTACGTGTAGTCGGAGCGCTGTTTGATCAATTCCAATCACCGTCGAATCCAGATGCTGAAGTAGAACCGCAGTGGATTGATCGCGCAAAAGAAACATTAAATGAAGTAGAGCAGCTTTTTCCGCATTGATTCACATCGTAGAAGCACTCAAAAAAAACGCTGCCAAAATCATTTGGGAGCGTTTTTTTTATTTCTGTTTAAATTCCTTTTAAGTTTGTTTTAAGGTAGAATGTGCATGATAGAACTATATCAAATAACATGTTTCCGGATAGAATGCCAATTGGACGCATGATGCAATAAGATTCAAGGAGGAGAACGTACATGGACGATCAAAACAACAAAAAGGGATTTGACGACTTTTTCCGCAAAAATGAAGAGGGACATGGCTCAGCTGATAACAGCGAAAGCGTAAATGACTCCGCGCAGCCTATTTCAAATGAGTCATCGGAGCAGCCGGCAAAGCCATCTTATTATTATTCGTATGGGCCGTATAAGGCGAATTCTCAAGAAGGCGGGAATCCTTCAGCTTCTGGCTACGGATCGGAAAAGCCTAAGCTGATTCAAGATCAGCCGTACGGCAATACACATACACACGATACGCAAGCACAGGCATCCAGTGCAGAAGAAGCGAATGTACAATCGGATTCAACGATGGAATCTGAACGGGCAAGATCACAATCGCCTATGCAATCCCAAATACGAACGTTCACGCCGTCGCCGCAGTCCTCCAAAGGGCCATGGCAAGTAAGGGAACCGCGCCGGACTTCCTTTAAGGCCATTTTTTCATCGTTTCTAGCAGGTGTTCTTGTAGTAGGCAGCTTGATGTATACAGCGGACTTAAACAACTGGTTCACGAAAGAAGCCGCATTAACATCAAATACACAATCTAGCGGATCGGGTTCCACTGCTTCTGCGGGTACGACCAGCAACGGCGGTGCGGCTACAGTCGCGGATAGACCAGACAACATCGCTAAATTGTTCGAGACAGCAAGTCCAGCAGTAGTAAAAATCGAAACCTTCGTTAATACGGCAAAACGCAACAATAGCAACAACATGCTCGATGATTCGTTTTTCCGCCAATTTTTTGGCGATGATTACCCTGGAACGACACAGCCGGATGCAGGACAAAAGAATGAAGAAGGCAACATGCAGCAATCAGGCATCGGAACTGGGTTTTTCTTCGATTCAACAGGCTATATTTTAACGAATCAGCACGTAATCGGAGAATCTGACCAAATCAAAGTTATTGTTCAAGGCTATGATAAGCCATTCACGGCTGAATTACTGGGTTCTAGCTATGACTTAGACTTAGCGGTACTTAAAGTAACGGGCGACAAAGCGTTCCCAACGCTTCCGCTTGGCAACTCGGATACGATTAATATCGGCGACTGGGTTGTTGCAATCGGTAACCCATACGGCTTCGATCATACGGTTACTGTTGGCGTATTAAGTGCCAAAGAACGTCCGATTGATATCCCTGATACACAGGGAGCACGTAAATACGAGCATTTGCTGCAAACGGATGCTTCGATTAACCCAGGCAACTCTGGCGGTCCGCTTCTGAATGTGAACGGTGAGGTCGTTGGCATTAATACGGCAGTAAGCTCGCAAGCACAAGGCATCGGTTTCGCGATTCCGACGAGCACGATTCAAGATGTGCTGGAAAATCTTAAAAACAACAAGACGATTCCTAAGCCAGCCGCTCCATACATTGGTGCAGAGCTGCAGGATGTAACAGCGGATATTGCGAAGCAATTAGGCATGGATAAAGTAGAAGGCTCCATTGTACGTAATGTATACTATAATTCACCAGCTTACTTGGCTGAATTGCAGCAGTTCGACGTCATCGTCGGCATTGACGGCAAGAAGTACGCAAACACGCAAGCTCTTATTGATCAAATTAAAACCAAAAAAGTTGGCGATAAGATCGAGCTGAACATTTTGCGCAAAGGCAGTGCGATGAACTTGAAGGTTGAGATTGGTGATAAAAATACGTCAGGCGCTCAATAAAGCCTTACATGATGGATAGAAACAAAAAGCGCAGAGAGACAGCAGGCTCTGTGCTTTTTGCTGCAAATAGAGGGGGACATGCCGTTGAGACAGCATATTGTAGTTGTAGATGATGATGATAAAATTATTTCTTTGCTTCGCAGAAGCCTAGCGTTTGAAGGTTATGAGGTAACTACCGCTTCGAATGGAATGGAAGGGCTGAAGGTGCTGCTTAAGACCGAGCCGGATCTGCTCATTCTTGATGTGATGATGCCTCAAGTGGATGGCTGGGAAGTTTGCCGCCGTGTGCGCGAGGGAGGCAGTACGGTGCCGATTATGATGCTTACGGCAAAGGATGATATCAATGACCGGGTCAAAGGGCTCGATCTTGGGGCTGACGATTATTTGGTCAAGCCGTTTGCGCTGGAGGAGCTGCTTGCGCGAACACGCGCCTTGCTGCGCCGCAAAGCAGATAAAATCGAGCAGTCAAGCAATCAACTGCTTTATGAGGATTTGATTTTGGATATGGATGCCAGAGAAGCGATACGCTCGGGACGCCGTATTGAGTTGACGTCCAAGGAATACGATTTACTGCTGCTATTCATGGAAAATCCTCGGCGTGTACTTACGCGAGATGCAATTATGGAGAAGATTTGGGGTTATGACTTCAGCGGGGAGTCGAATGTGCTGGAGGTGTATATCGCGATGCTGCGCCAAAAGGTAGAGGACGGAGGCAAAAACCGACTCATTCAGACGGTTCGCGGCACCGGTTATGTGCTTCGCGGAGAGGCGGGTTAAGCATATGTCCATTAGGCTCAGGCTCACGCTTTGGTATTCGGGTTTGCTTGCGGTAACATTGATCGTTTTCGGGATATTTATATATATTTTTGTTAATTGGAACACGTATGCTGAGGTTAAAGAACAAATGTTGGTTCAAAATAGTAAAATCAATGTTATCGGTGCAACTAATTTTCTAGATGAAACTTTGGATTTAATAGTAGGTCCTCAATTTCGAATTGACAAAAAAGACATGTATATTCAATTGGTAAATTATAAGGAAGGCGCTATTAAGCAATCAAACAACTTCCCTTATGAATTTGTTATACCGTATCCTGAGGTCAATACTAAGCCTAAAAAGGGTTTTGTTAAAATCCACGTCGAAATTAACAAAAACAAATATGCTATGCTCACATATCAGCGACCTGTTTATTTAGAGAGTGATAACAGCTTAGTGGGTTTAGTCCAAGTGGGTGTATTCTCATATAATGAGGAACGATTCCTGAATGGATTACGTACTATTCTCATTTTTTCATCATTAATTGTTGTTTTTATTGCCTTTACAGTAGGGCTATTAATTGCACGTCAGGCACTTCGTCCAATTGAACGTGTCATTCGTGCTACAGAGCAAATTGAAAATGGTGCTGATCTCAGTGTACGGATTCCTGTCATGGGGCCGAAGGATGAGATAGGAAGGCTTGTGAGTACGTTAAACGTGATGCTTGCGCGTTTGGAGATGGCATACAATGAGCTTGATGAAGCTTACAAGGCGCAGCGCAGGTTCGTATCTGACGCGTCTCATGAGCTTAGGACGCCTTTGACGACAATTCGAGGCAATATTGAGCTGCTCGAGCGGATGTGGACGCGAGTTCGAGAGACGAATAGAGATATCGATACGGGCGAGTGGCTGCCGCTGGATTCGGATCGATGGGATATGTCCAAAGAAGCGATGAGCGATATATCTGCTGAGGCGATTCGTATGAGTACGCTCGTTAATGATCTGCTTGCGCTTGCGAGAGCAGATGCGGGTTATACGATGGAGAAGACGCCGCTTGACCTGCTGCCGCTTACAGAGGAGGTTGTGCGCAGAGCACAGCTGCTCCCGCGTACAGCTGAATGGAAGCTTGGCGATCTATCGGCATTGGATGGGGTGCGCGTCAATGCCAATCACAATTATTTGCAGCAGCTGTTATTTATTTTTATTGAGAATGCATTCAAATATACGTCGGAGGGTACGGTTGAGCTGAGTGCGGTCAGAAGGGATTTACAAATCGGCTTCGTTATCCAAGATACAGGGATTGGGATGAATCCAGATGAAATCCCGCATATTTTCGATCGCTTCTATCGAGCGGACGAATCACGGGGAGTTACCGTCGGTACAGGTCTTGGATTATCCATTGCAAAATGGATTATTGATGAGCATAAAGGTTCTGTAGAAGTGCTCACCAGCGAAGGAAATGGAACGAAGTTTACGATTTGGCTTCCAATTAGCTTTTCTGACACGTCTCATTCGTCTATAATAGTAGCAACGGATGAAATGAAGGATTCATAGCTGTTACGCATATCCGGTCAGAAAGCAGGTGCAATAAATGGAAATCGTTAGAATATCACCGCGTGGTTATTGCTATGGCGTCGTCGACGCGATGGTACTGGCTTTGCAAACGGTCAAAAACTTGGAGCTGCCGCGACCTATTTATATATTAGGTATGATTGTCCATAATGCCCATGTTACAGAAGCATTCGAGCAGGAAGGTGTCATTACGCTTGATGGCGCCAACCGACTCGACATTTTGGATCAAATCGAACAAGGCACCGTTATATTTACAGCGCATGGCGTCTCGCCAGAAGTGCGTCAGCGTGCTCGTGACAAGGGGCTTTCCGTTGTGGATGCGACATGCCCAGACGTTACGAGAACTCATGATCTCATTCGCGATAAATCGGCGGAAGGCTATCATATTATTTATATTGGCAAGAAGGGCCATCCTGAGCCCGAAGGAGCGATCGGCGTTGCGCCGGAGCATGTTCACCTCATCGAAAAGGAAGAAGAAATTGCTGCGCTTAATGTGCCGGAAGGGCGCATTCTTATAACGAACCAAACGACGATGTCGCAATGGGATATTCGTCATGTGATTAGCAAGCTCCTTGAGCGTTATCCTACTGCAGAGGTTCATAATGAAATCTGCATGGCAACTCAGGTTCGTCAAGAGGCGGTAGCAGAGCAAGCAGGCGAAGCGCAGCTTACAATTGTAGTTGGCGATCCGCGAAGCAACAACTCGAACCGTCTAGCACAAGTATCCGAGGAGATCGCAGGAGTGAAAGCTTACCGCGTTTCCGATGTGTCAGAGATTGAACAGGAGTGGCTGAAAGGCATCGATCGTGTCGCAGTTACATCTGGTGCGTCTACGCCGACGCCGCTTACGAAAGAGGTTATTACTTATTTAGAGCAGTACGATCATAATAATCCGGAGACATGGGAAATCCGTCGTACGGTCAATATGAATAAGCTGCTGCCTAATGTTCGAGTGAAGTCGACCCCAGCGGCAACGGCAACTGCAGAGAAACCTGAATAAATAGCTAACATGAAGAGAGAGATGAGACTAGTGATTGATGCAGAAGAAGCATCATGAATGAGTCTCTTCTCCTTTTTTTATTATGACGGGGTTGACGAAAATGAGTTTCTCTTGTATATTTACTTTAGCGGTTAAAAGCGTAGAAGCTTAAAAGCTACGAAGCATAAAAGCCATAAAGTAGATATCCAATGATTATGAGAAAATGAGGCGCGCTTCGTGCGATGCCATGCATTTATTAAGCAAAAGTTTGTACATTTTTTTTGCCCAAATCCCACAATAAATTTAGGAGTGATCCCTATGATCGTTATCACGAATTCAAATATTGCAGAAGAACGCATTACAGAAATTGTTGCTCATATTGAAAGAGCAGGAGTTCAAGCACATGTATCAAGAGGTACGGATCGCACGGTAATTGGAATTATTGGCAAAGCAGAACCTACGCTTGCTGAGCATTTGCGTCAAATGAAAGGTGTGGAAAACGTTATTAAAATTTCGAAATCATACAAGCTAGCAAGCCGTGACTTTCATCCGGATGATACAGTTATTGACATAAAAGGCGTGAAAATCGGCGGAAGCAATCTTGTTATAATGGGCGGACCTTGTGCTGTTGAAACACCGGAGCAAATCGACGAGATTGCTCGTTTAGTAAAAGCGGCTGGCGGACAGGTGCTGCGCGGAGGCGCCTTCAAGCCGCGCACAGGGCCTTACAGCTTCCAAGGCGTAGGCGTGGAAGGGCTTGTTATGATGGCGGAAGCGGGTAAGAAGCACGGCCTTCTGACGATTACAGAAGTCATGACGCCAGAATATGTGGATGTATGTGCAGAATACGCGGACATTCTTCAAGTAGGTACACGCAATATGCAAAACTTCGATTTGCTGCGCAAGCTTGGAACGATTCAAACGCCTGTACTGCTTAAACGTGGATTCAGCTCAACCTATGACGAGTTTTTGAATGCGGCGGAGTACATTTTGGCAGGCGGTAATCCAAATGTCATGTTGTGTGAACGCGGAATCCGAACATTCGAAACTTACACGCGCAATACGCTAGATTTATCTGCAATTCCAGTGCTACAATCGCTTAGCCATCTGCCAGTTATTTCTGACCCGAGCCATGGAACAGGCCGTCGTGAGCTGGTTGAGCCTATGTCGAAAGCTTCAGTAGCGGCTGGCGCGAACGGATTGATCGTTGAAATGCATACCGATCCAGATAACTCGATGACTGGCGATGGGGTACAATCCTTGTTCCCGGACCAATTTGCTAACTTATTGAAGGACCTAGAGAAGCTGGCACCGATCGTTGGCAAACAGTTTGATACGCCAAAAGCACCAGCAGAAGCTTTTGTAGAGTGGAAAATCTAACCTAACATCAAACCAAACTTTGTCATCTTAGGATGGCAAAGTTTTTTTTGTTTTTTGTGTAACCGTTCTCAAAAAGCCTTATAAATAAAAGGATCTCAGCTTTTTTTATTGAGGATTTGTGAACAAACGTACAAACTTGTAAGTATACCTAACATGAGTTCAAAAAATACCTTACATAGCTATTGACGGAGATTGAGGGCTAGTTTTATAATAACGACATGGATTTGGAGCAATAATTGAACAATACTTGTTCAACACTACGCTAATGTTCGGAAATGGAGGAAATTATAATGTCAGTTCAAAATGTTTTGGACAATATTAAAGAAAACAGCATTATGTTTGTAGATTTCCGCTTCGTGGATCTTCTAGGTAAGGCTCACCACATCACGCTTCCTGCTGCTGAGGTTGATGCTGATACTTTTGTAAACGGAGTAGCTTTTGATGGATCATCAATCCACGGTTTCCGCGGTATCGAAAATTCCGATATGGTTATGATGCCGGATACAGAATCCGTATTTATTGATCCTTTCACTGATCATCCTACACTGAATGTTATGTGTAATATTCATACACCTGAAGGCGATCGTTATGACCGTGACCCACGCAGCATCGCTCAAAAGGCTGAAGAGTATCTTCAAACTACGGGTATTGGTACGACAGCATTTTTTGCACCAGAACCTGAATTCTTTATTTTCGACGAAGTTCGCTATGAAAGCACAATGAACGCATCCTCTTATGTTGTTGAATCCGAGGAAGCTGGCTGGAACACGAACCGTAAAGAAGAGGGCGGAAACCTTGGTTCGAAAATTCCAGTTAAAGGCGGCTATGTTCCTGTAGCTCCTATCGACTCCCAACAAGACATCCGCAGCGAAATGGTTCGCCTATTGCAGGAATCGGGCCTTCGCGTAGAACGTCATCACCATGAAGTTGCAACTGCTGGTCAAGCAGAAATCAACTTCCGTTTTGACACATTGACAAAAACAGCCGACAATCTTATGAAATTCAAATATATTATTCACAACACAGCTCGCCAATATGGCAAAACGGCTACTTTCATGCCGAAGCCACTATTCGGTGACAACGGTAGCGGTATGCACGTTCATGCTTCTATCTTCAACGGCGATACTCCTTTGTTCTATGACAAAGGCGCTTACGCTAACCTAAGCGAAATGGCTATGCACTACATCGGCGGCGTACTTTACCACGCTCCGGCTTTGATCGCAATCACTAACCCAAGCACGAACTCATTCAAACGTCTTGTGCCTGGTTACGAAGCGCCGGTTAACCTTGTATTCTCAAAAGGCAACCGTTCTGCAGCCGTTCGTATTCCGATTGCAGCTGTAACACCTAAAGGCTGTCGTATTGAATTCCGTACGCCGGACAACACAGCTAACCCTTACCTTGCATTTGCAGCGATGCTGCTTGCAGGTCTGGACGGCATCAAGCGCAAGCTTGATCCAGTAGCTCTTGGTTACGGTCCTTTCGACAAAAACATCTACGAATTGCCAGAAGAAGAGAAAAAAGAAATCCGCAGCGTTCCTGGAACGCTTGACGAGGCGCTTAATGCCCTTGAAGCAGATTCCGATTTCTTGACTGAAGGCGGCGTATTCTCTAAAGACTTCATTGACAACTACGTTGCAGTAAAACGTCAAGAAGCTAAAGCTGTTGCAATCCGTATTCATCCGCATGAGTTCAGCCTTTACTACGATTGCTAATCAATCGTTCAAGAAATATAAGAAACGGGTCCCTCTAGGACCCGTTTTTTTATGGTTTGTAAAGATAAAATGAACGAAATCCGAATGTTTATTGACAGTATTGCGTCATACGTTCGACTTTTAATTTATTTAATATGCGGAATACACTTGATGCAGCCCTTCAAAATTGCTATCATATCCATATCATAAATAAAGAAACAGAGGTGGGTATCCGAAGATGACACGAGCATTTAATTTTAATGCAGGACCAGCCGCAATACCACTTGAGGTGCTGAAGCAAGCCCAGGAGCAATTTGTTGATTATCAGGGCGCGGGGATGTCCATTATGGAAATGTCTCACCGCAGCAAAATGTATGAAGAAGTGAACAATCAATCGCAAGCCCTGCTTCGTGAATTGTTCGGAATTCCAGAAAACTATGAAGTTTTATTGCTGCAAGGCGGCGCGAGCACACAGTTTGCTATGCTTCCTCTGAATCTTCTGCAGCCTGGCAAGCCAGGCGCTTACGTCATGACAGGAGCTTGGGCTGACAAAGCGCTTAAAGAAGCGAAACTTGTCGGAGAAACGGTTATTGCTGCTTCGACTGAAGCTGACAAATTTATGCGTATGCCGACTTTGTCAGAAATTGAAGTTCCGAGCAATGCTTCCTATGTACATTTAACATCAAATGAAACGATCGGCGGAACGCAGTTCCAAGAATTCCCTGACACTGGTGATGTGCCACTAATTGCGGATATGTCCAGTGATATTTTGAGCAGACCGATTGATGTGAGCAAATTTGGCGTCATTTATGCCGGCGCACAAAAAAACCTAGGTCCATCAGGCGTTACCGTTGTCATCATTCGTAAGGATCTTATCGAGAGCAGCAACAAAACGATTCCAACGATGTTCCGTTACAGCACGCATGCGAAGAGCGGCTCGTTGTACAATACACCGCCGTCTTTCTCGGTATATATGGTGAAGCTGGTTCTGGAGTGGATCAAGGCAAAAGGCGGAGTTTCTCAGCTTGAGCAGTACAACCGCGACAAAACGAAGCTGATCTATGACGCTATCGATCAAAGCAGCGGCTTCTACACGGGCTGTGCTCAGCCGCAAAGCCGTTCGCTTATGAATATTACTTTCCGTATTCAAACGGAGGAGCTTGAGGCTCTGTTCGTTAAGGAGTCGTTGAAAGAAGGTTTTGAAGGCTTGAAGGGTCATCGCGATGTTGGCGGCCTAAGAGCTTCAACATACAATGCAGTTCCGCTTGAGAGCTGCCAGGCGCTTGCACAATTCATGGCTGACTTCCAAAAACGGAACGGTTAATAAGTAGTTTTGATTTCACGCCTATTATTGCTAGAATAGAAACAGCCTGCTTCTAATATAGAAGCAGGCTGTTTTTTGGGTATAGAAGTTATAAGTTCATTAAGCTTGGGCAAGACTGCTCTCAGCAATATGAGGACCGTTTAATTTATAACCGACATTGCGGACGGTCATAATATATTCCGGCGTACGTGCGTTTTTCTCGATCTTGTCGCGCAGATGGCTAATATGAACGTCGACGATTCGTGTGTCACCGAGGAAATGGTAATCCCAAACGCCGTGAAGCAGCTGCTGGCGGCTAAGCACTTTTCCTTTGTGGCGGCATAGGAACAATAGCAGTTCAAATTCCTTTGGCGTAAGCTCAACGGATTTGCCGTCTATGAATACTTCGCGCTGTTCAACCTGAACCTTCAAGCGGCCAATGTTGAACGTTGTGTCATCAGCAGTGCCTGGAAGCGATTGAACTCTGCGGAAAATAGCTTGAATACGGGAAACAAGCTCCTGCGGGCTAAAAGGTTTAGTCATATAGTCATCGGCACCATTATCAAGACCAGCTATTTTATCGGTTACGTCTTGAAGTGCAGTCAGCATAACGATGGGTACAGCATTGCTTTGCTTGCGCAGCTCGCGGCAAACTTGGAGTCCATCCATTTTTGGCAGCATGAGATCTAGAACAATTAAGTCGGGACGGAAAGGTTTAAGCATTTCGAATACAGCTTCACCATCACCTACACAACGTACATCATAACCTGCCAGCTTTAAGTTAAATTCAATCAACATTGAAATAGATGGTTCGTCATCCACGATCAAAATTTTTTTTCGCATGATTCAGCTCTCCTCCATGTGTTTCCGCCTATTATGGTTCTATTATGAAGGTTGAAATTATGCTTGAGATTAACGGTACGTAAAGTGGGTGTAAAAATATTCGTCATTTTCGTGTATAATAGGCAAAATGAGAGGTGAGAAACAAAACTATGCCATTTCATATTGTTTTGGTAGAACCAGAAATTCCTGCAAATACAGGTAATATTTCTCGTACATGCGCTGCAACCGGCACTATTTTGCATTTGGTAAGACCACTTGGCTTCGATACGGACGATCGTACCTTGAAGAGGGCGGGACTCGATTATTGGCATTCGGTACATATCGAGTATCATGATTCCTTCGATGAGGTGCTCGCAAGTTATCCGCAAGGCCGATTCTTCTACGCAAGTACGAAAGCGAAGAAGACGTATTCACAGTTCGAGTATCAGGATGGCGATTTCTTTGTATTCGGAAAAGAAACAAAGGGCTTGCCACAGGAGCTTATAGATGCGAATATAGAAACTTGCATTAGATTGCCGATGACGGATAAAGTGCGATCACTTAATCTGTCCAATTCAGCAGCAATTATCGTGTATGAAGCGCTTAGACAAAATCATTTTCCAGGACTCGATTAAAAATGTTAATTTATTTCTCATTTTTTGGAATTTTTTTGCTCTAATAAAAAGAATTATTGCAGGATATTAAGAAATTATTAAATTAGGAAGGAAATACTGAAGTGCCATCGAAAGACTATAACGCAGAGGTTTCTCAAAAATAGCTTGCGAAACCAGACACAGAAGAGGTGAAAGTGATGAAACCAGCAGGTGTAGTAAGAAAAGTGGACCAACTCGGACGTATTGTACTTCCAAAATCATTACGTAAACGTTATTTGATGAACGAGGGCGATCCCGTTGAAATTTTCGTCCAAGGTGACCATATCATTTTGGAGCGTTACCGTCCAAAGTGTGTTTTTTGCGGTTCAATGGTTGAAGTTCGTGATTTCAAGGATCGCTATGTTTGTGGTGTATGTATGGAAGAAATGGCAGTTCTGCAACGCTAATCAGCGTTTTTGCATGCTGTATAACGAAATGAAGCTTCCCGAGAAGAGTATTAATGCTCTTCGGGAAGCTTCATTTTTTTGTTGCGCTGGCTATAAGCGGATAAAGCAGGCTTATAGTCCTTTTGTTTTGTCGTCATTGTAAGAGCTGGTAAGCATCGCAATAATGAACAATGCAAACACAGTCATAACGATAATAAAGTTCATCTGTGGGACACCTCCAAGTATGCTGTATTTATTATAACCAACGATGGCAAAAAAGAAAACTTTAAAAGTTGTGAACACATTGTTAACATAGAGAGTATAAGCATAGCAATATAGCTTGCGAGGAGGAGCAATCAATATGAATTATCGTTTTTCATCTAGAGTATCAGAGCTTAAATCTTCAGCGGTTAGGGATATACTTAAGCTGACGCAAGGAAAGGAAATGATCTCATTTGCTGGAGGACTTCCAGCTGAGGAGCTGTTCCCCGTACAAGCCGTGCGCGAAGCAGCAGATCGTGTATTTACAGCTGGAGCAAGCGCATTGCAGTATGGTTTGACAGCTGGGTATTTGCCATTGCGGGAGCAGCTTTGTGAGCGAATGGCAGTTAAGCAAATGCATGTTAATCCAGATCAGATGATTCTGACGACAGGATCGCAGCAGGCGATTGATTTGCTCGTTGGCGTACTTACAGAGCCTGGAGATGTAATCTTGGTTGAGAAGCCAACTTACTTGGCAAGTTTGCAAGTCTTTGCTCTTCATGGTTTAAAAGTAGTGGCAGCGGAGAGTGATGAGCATGGAATCATTCCTGAGGATGCAGAGCGTCTTATTCGCGAGCATCGTCCGAAGCTGCTGTATGCTGTACCGACATTCGGCAATCCTACGGGACGTGTATGGAGCGTTGAGCGAAGGAAGAAAATACTTGCTCTCTGCAAGCAAAACGAAATGCCAATTATAGAAGATGATCCTTATGGTGACATAAAATTTGATGAGAGCGAGCAATTCCCTACACTGTTCTCATTAGAAGGACAAGTAGAGGGCGGCGCTGTTTTTTATACGAGTACGTTTTCTAAAACGGTAGCACCTGCGCTGCGGTCAGGTTGGGCTATCGGAGACAGCGAAGTCATCAACATGGTAGCCAAAGCTAAGCAAGCTGCCGATCTACACTCGAGTACGATCGATCAACAAATATTAAGTCAATTGCTTAAAGGGTTTGATCTCGATGATCATATCCGTCTTATTTCAAAGTCATATGGCGAGCGAATGCTTGAGATGCATGGTCTCCTTGAGCGCCAGGCAATAGAGGGCGTCACTTGGGTAAAACCGAAAGGCGGCATGTTCCTATGGCTGGAGCTACCTGACGGGTTGGATGCAGAGGCGCTCCTGCGGTGTRCGGTTCAAAAAGGGGTTGCGTTTGTGCCAGGCAGCTCTTTCTATGCCGATCATCCACAGCGCAACACTGCAAGGTTGAATTACACGTATAATACAGGAGCGCGTACAGAACAAGGCGTATTGCGGTTTGTTGAAGCGATCGGTGAATTTACGGGGCGGAGCTAACCGTTGCTGACCATTCAGCGATAACATTGCTATATTCAGATAATGCAGCCGCGCCCTCAGGGCGCAGGCTGTATTTGCCGCGTTCAATGCGATCAAACCAGCCGTAATAATTGCTGCGCAGCGTTTCGCCGCTGCGTCTATAGCCTGTAATGGCTGCGACCTCACGCGGAGCTAGTGGTCCCGAGGTGTGAAGCGCATAAGCACAGCGCAGAGCCTTCTCGCGGTATGCTGTAACAAGCTTGCGGCCAGCACTGCCGCCGACGTTATAGTCGCCGCTGCGCTCCTTAAATTCGGTCAGCAGCTGTGCTTGCTTCTTGCGCCTTACTCCGCGAAGCGGCGGATCGCCCGGCTGACATAACCAATCGATGACCGGCGGCTTTGTTTTATAGAAGGTGACGGTCATAAATCCGAGTCCAAGCATTCGGCACAGTTCAGTCAAATCGCCAAAGCGCTGGTTGTGCGCTCCGCTTTTCGTTCGATTGCGTTCAACCGCCAGCACGACATGGCTATTTAATCGAAGACGTTCAACCCCTTGCAAAAGCAAGGCGAGATTGAATGTTTTTTTCATTTCGACAATTATCGTATCGGCTCGCTCAGGATGAATAGCGACCAAATCGCAATGAAGGATCTCGCTTTTTACTGCATAACCAAGCTGCTCATAATACTTTTTTATAGGTTTGTAGAGCTCTTCTTCGCGTGCTACTGCCACGTTTGCTAACTCCTCTCCACGTTCATTTCCATTGATGCTTATGAATCATTATAGCAAAGGATTTTGCGCACTTGTCGTTTTTTGATGGATGAAGGACAAAAATAGTGTGCAATTATCTCCTCGAATAAGCATAGGAATGTAATACCTCAATAAAAGTTGGCACCACTCGATAGAGCGTCTAGAGACAAATCCCGGGCGTAGAATGATAAGTGGAATGCGGAAGCGATGGGAGGAGGCACGGTATGGACATTTTCAAGCGAATATCGGAGTATCAGGCTGAGAGCGAGAAACTTGCTTGGACAGGAACATTCAAGGATTACGTTGATTTGTTAAGGAAGGACCCGTCCCCGGCCATGACAGCACATTCTCGCGTTTATGAAATGATTGAATCTCATGGGGTGGAAGATGTTGGCGGCAACAAGCAGTATAAATTTTTCGATCAAGAAATTTTTGGGCTGGATCGTGCGGTAGAGAAGCTGGTTGAAGAATATTTCCATTCATCAGCTCGCAGGCTGGAGGTTCGCAAACGGATTCTATTGTTAATGGGTCCGGTCAGCGGAGGAAAGTCCACAATCGTTACGATGCTCAAAAAAGGACTAGAGAAATTTTCCAGAACTGAGCGTGGAGCCGTTTATGCGATTAAAGGCTGCCCGATGCATGAGGATCCGCTTCATCTTATTCCCCATGAGCTTCGGCTTGATATTGAAAAAGAGCTCAGTGTTCGAATTGAAGGGAATCTATGCCCTTCATGCCAAATGAGGCTTACGACGGAATACAGCGGCGATATTGAAAACGTACTCGTTGAGCGGGTGTTTATTTCTGAGGATAACCGAGTTGGTATTGGCACATTCAGTCCATCCGATCCGAAGTCACAAGATATTGCCGATCTTACAGGAAGCATCGATTTCTCGACGATAACGGAGTATGGATCTGAATCCGATCCTCGCGCCTATCGTTTTGACGGTGAGCTTAATAAGGCAAATCGCGGATTGATGGAATTTCAAGAAATGCTCAAGTGTGATGAGAAGTTTTTATGGAACTTGCTCTCACTGACGCAGGAAGGCAACTTTAAAGCAGGCCGATTCGCTTTGATCAGCGCGGATGAGCTTATTATTGCTCATACGAATGAATCGGAGTACAAATCGTTCATAAGCAATAAGAAAAATGAGGCCTTGCACTCCAGGATGATCGTTATGCCGGTCCCTTACAATTTGCGAGTGTCCGACGAAGAAAAAATTTATAAGAAGCTAATCGCACAAAGCGATATGCGCCATATTCATATCGCACCGCATGCGCTGCGTGCTGCTGCCATCTTCTCTATCTTAACGAGGCTGAAGGAAACGAAGAAGCAAGGCATGGATCTTGTGAAGAAAATGCGGATGTACGACGGCGAGGAAGTCGAAGGGTTCAAGGAAGCAGATTTGAAGGAAATGCAAAACGAATACTTAGAGGAAGGCATGACAGGTATTGATCCGCGCTACGTCATTAACCGAATTTCCAGCGCGCTTATTAAGCAGGATACACAATGTATTAATGCGCTTGATGTTTTGCGTGCGCTTAAGGAAGGATTGGATCACCATCCATCCATTACGAAGGATGAGCGTGAGCGCTACTTGAATTTCATCTCGGTGGCCCGCAAGGAATACGATCTGCTCGCGAAAAAAGAAATTCAGAAGGCATTCGTATATTCCTATGAAGAATCTGCCCGCACTTTATTTGAAAATTACTTGGATAACATTGAATCGTATTGCAACTGGGCAAAAATTAAAGATCCGCTGACAGGCGAAGAGATGGATCCGGATGAGCGCCTCATGCGTTCCATCGAGGAGCAAATTGGCGTCTCCGAAAATGCGAAAAAAGCGTTCCGCGAAGAGATTTTGATTCGAATCTCGTCTTATTCGCGGAAAGGGAAAAAGTTTGATTTTACAAGTCATGAGCGGTTGCGCGAAGCCGTCGAGAAGAAGCTGTTCGCTGATCTGAAGGATATTGTGAAAATAACGACGTCTACAAAAACACCGGATGAGAGTCAATTGAAGCGAATTAATGAAGTAACGAAACGTCTTATGGATGAGCATAGCTACTGCTCGGTATGTTCAAATGAATTGCTTCGTTATGTAGRAAGCCTGCTCAATCGATAAAAAATTGCCCGGAGTATTAGAGAAGTGGGTGTCTCAAAAGTCATAAATGACTTAGGGACGCCCCTTCTTCATTTTGTAAAACCATATTTCTTTGTTTTGATGCTATTTTGATAAGTCTCCAACACCATTTTCCTCGATCTACGTCCAGCTATCCTGCACAATTGCAGGAACTTCGCCCTTTTTTAGCTGTGTTGGATACTTATGTTGTATTTATGCAATAATTTGCAATATGATCTGCCATTTTAGCATTTAAAGAGTGCTTACACTGTAGGAAATACAGTATAGCTACACGTAAGTATGAGAATGATGCCGCTATCCTGCGAATATGCAGTATAGAAAATAATTAAGGACAATGTAGAAGTGCATACTTGCCGGATTAGAAAAGGGGATATTCAAAAAGGGTAAACTTGTGTGAGAGAACCCCAAAGTATATGCAAAAGAACATTCAAAACCACTATGAAATTGAATCTGAAGGTTCTTTTTTGCTAGCATACTGCTTGAAAAGTGGAGGCTGAATGATTCGGAAATTGCTTTACGGACAGCCCCATTTCTTTTCTTCCTCTAGGTTTAAAAAGAATTTGAGATGATCATACTGTTTCTTGAATATTTTCCGATATAATAGGTAATAGTGGTCTACTATATACCGAAGGAGTCGGGCTATTTTGATTAATTTATCAGCAGAGCGCAAGAAGCAGATTGAATACACGGGCATTACGGAGCAGGATCTCAAAATTTTAGCGGAATGCAAGCCCATTTTTCAAAATATTGTCCATGAAGTGGTCGACCGGTTTTATGAAAGCATAGGCCAGCAGCCGGAGCTTGTAGCTATTATTTCTAATGTAAGCACCATTGAACGTTTGAAGGAAACGCAGATATGGTATTACATGTCGCTTACCGAGGGGATAATCGACCAAGCTTACATTGATAACCGCATAAAAATAGGCGCTGTTCATTCCCGAATTGGACTGACGACGGACTGGTATTTGGGTACATATATGACTTATCTGGACATATCGACGAACGTACTGAAAAGAGTTCTTCCTGAACGCTGGAAGGATGTTGTGCATGCTTTGACGAAATTGTTCAATCTGGACTCGCAATTCGTGCTTGAAGCTTACAATCAGCATGAACAGAAAAAAATTCAAGAGCTGGCAGACAATCGATCCATCATGCTGACGACTGTTACGAGTGCTGTGCAAGAGCTTGCTTCACTTATGTTTGAACTGGACGAGGGTGCACAATCGATTGCGGCAACTGCGATTTCGACTTCGCAATCTCAGGATAAGACGCATACACTATTAGGTGAGCTTCGTGAAGAGCTTGAAGGCATTAACGAAATGGGAACTTTGATTCGAGGCATATCGGATCAAACGCATTTGTTAGGTCTTAATGCTGCGATAGAAGCTGCGAGAGCTGGCGAGAATGGGAGAGGCTTCGAGGTTGTTGCGAATGAAGTGCGCAAGCTGGCCGCTTCATCAAGGAACGCACTTGAAGGGATACAGTCAAAGCTTGAGGAAATCGATAAGAAGCTATCCGCAGTGCGCCTTGAATCGGAGCAAACCTCGGTTGAGGCCCGTAATCAAGCAGCTCGATCCCAAGAACTGGCTTCATTCGTTAATATGGTTGATAAAGTTACAAAGGATTTGCAGCAATTAAACCAATCCGAATAGGTAATGCAGCTCAGAAAAAGCAGGAATTCTCTCATTTGAGGGTTCCTGCTTTCGTGTTATATAAGTTGACACAATATTTAGAATTTAGTATGATTATCCTAACATTCCGATACAAATATGTAATTAATGTTAAGTTTTTTAACGTTAAATCAACAAAAATGATCGATTTTTCCCCTAGCTAGTACCAAACTGGTATAGCGGCCATCATGAAGGAGGCGGTTGTCATGTCGACGGCCAAACAGTCGCAATCGCAATATTACGATGCTCAGACCTTTTACGATGAAATGTTCGATAAKGACTTTTCTGTTCGTGACCACTACGAAAGCGTTCATCGATTATTCGGAAGAATGAATCCAACTGAGCTTGCAGTCCGGCAAAACGCGATTAATCAAAGAATGATGGAGGAGGGCATTACCTTCACGCTGTACAGCGGTGCGCAAAATGAGCCGCTTGAGCGAACGATTCCGTTCGATTATATCCCTCGCGTCATACCGAAGCATGAATGGGATGGCGTTGACCGAGGAGTAAGGCAGCGAATCAAAGCTTTGAATGCATTCCTTCATGATGTATATCACGGACAAAAAATTGTAGCAGACGGTATCATTCCTCGTAGAATGATTGTTTCAAATACTTATTTTCGGCCTGAAATGGCTGGTCTACATGTTCCAGGCGGTGTATATATTACAGCATCGGGCATTGATTTGATTCGTGATGAGAAGGGCCGATATTATGTGCTGGAGGATAATTTGCGTTCTCCATCAGGCTTTTCTTATTTGTTTAAAGGCAGAACGTTAATGAATGAGCTATTTCATGATTTGTATTTATCAAGCTCAGTACAAAGTATTGACCGCAGCTTAAATTGTTTTCTAAGCTCACTTCGCGCGCTTTCTCCAAGCGGCAAACGCGACCCCTTGATCGTGCTGCTTACTCCAGGTGCTTATAATTCAGCTTATTATGAACATACCTTTTTGGCGCAGCAGATGGGCATTCACCTCGTTGAAGGCAGGGACCTCGTATACAAAGACCACAAAATTTATTTGCGTGATTTGCGCGGACTTCGCCAAGTGGATGTTATTTATCGACGCATTGATGATGATTTTCTTGATCCGCTTGCCTTTCAGCCGGATTCCTTCCTTGGTGTACCTGGACTCATGAACGCTTATCGTGCCGGAAATGTAGCGATCGCTAATGCGCCGGGAACAGGCGTGGCGGACGATAAAGCCGTTTACGCGTATGTTCCAGACATGATTCGTTACTATTTGGGAGAAGAGCCTCTTCTGCATAACGTTCCAACGTACATTTTAACGCGCAAGGAGGAACGTGATTACGTGCTGGAACACTTGGATCAGCTCGTCGTGAAGGAGACATCGCTTTCGGGGGGCTATGGCATGTTGATTGGTCCAAGCGCTTCCCTGCCTGAGATTCATGCATTTGCTGAGGCTATTAAGCGGGAACCTGAGCGATACATCGCCCAGACGACGATGAAGCTCTCGCGAGCGCCGGTTATGGTGGACGGCGGCATGACGCCTCGGCATATTGATTTGCGCGCATTTGCTTTGATGGGTGAAGAGACACATGTCATTCCGGGCGGTTTAACACGTGTTGCGATGAAGGAAGGTTCACTTGTAGTCAACTCTTCTCAGGGCGGCGGAGTCAAGGATACGTGGGTCCTAAAACGATAATTAACAGGAGGGATTGCTATGCTGAACCGGAATGCAGAAGCGTTGTTTTGGATAGGCCGCTACATGGAGCGTGCTGAGAATCATGCTAGATTAATTGATGTTCATTACCACCTGCAGGTTGATGACGACACGCCAAGCCTAAAAGGAAAGCTGGAGGGCGACGAGATGGTGTCTTATTCGAAATGGGCAAGAATCGTCGATGCTCTTGGCAGCCGAGAAGCTTATGAACAGCAATATAGCAGCTACAATGAACGTGATGTTCTGTTCTACACGACGCTTGATCGTGATAATCCGAACTCTTTAGTTTCCTGCGTCAGTCATGCTCGCGGCAATCTTCGTACATTGCGCGAGAAGGTGCCAAGTGAAATGTGGGATGCAACAAATGCTTTTTATTTGTGGCTGCGGGAGAAGCAGCCGGATGATTTGCTGCGTGAATCTCCGCATTTGTTTTTCGGAAGAATCAAGGAATGGACGGCGCTTTTTCAAGGGGTCAGCCAATCCGTCATGCCAAGGGAAAATGAATGGCATTTCATTGAATGCGGGCGATACTTGGAGCGCTCTGAGAATACGCTGCGCATCATCAAGGCAGTGGGCAACGCAGCTAGCGGCGAGGATTGGGACAATGCAAGGGCATATCCATATTTGCAGGCCGTACTGCGCTCGGTTAGCGGCTATCAAGCGTTTCGTCGTTATTATGCTGATGGCATCTCTGTGGAGTCGATCGTTGAATTTGTTGTTCTTAATGGCGTGTTTCCGCGGTCTCTTCATTTTGCATTGCATACCCTTGATGAACATATGCGGCATATTGAACTGCAGGATAAACAGCTTCGCACCGCACATGAGAAAGTAATCCGCCAAGTGAGCAAGGTGAAAGCTGATTTGGCGTGTCTTGAGCGAGAGGATATGGTCATTGATCGGAATGGAACGATCGTTGCTCATTTGCTGGATGCTTGTCAGCAGCTTGGGATGGCTTTTGCCAAAACCTTTTTTCGTATGGGGGAGGCAAGCGCATGAAGCTCAGTATTTCACATGTCACGCAGTACGAGTATGCAGAGTCAGTGACGGACAGTGTCAATGAAATTAGATTAACGCCCAGCACTAATGAAAGACAGTCCTGTTATCAGCAAGCGATTTCGATTGAACCGAATGCTTCTTTGTTCACCTATGAGGACTATTTTGGCAATCGTGTTCATGCGTTCTCGGTTAATGGTCCCCATAAGCGGCTTACCATTCGAACATCTATGACTGTTGTTACGAAGCAGGCGCCAACGTCGGAGGAACGTGAACAATACTTAAGCAAGCGGCCGCCAGAGCAGGCATGGAACTGGTTAAGAACAGATGAAGCTGCCAATCGTTTCACCGAGTTTTTGCTTACGACAGAATATACAGCTGTTACGTCTGAAGTAGATCAGTTTGCTGGTGAAATTTTGAGCGCAAGCTCAAGCAGTCAAGCCAGCGTTCTCGATTGGCTAAGTGCGCTGTCTACAAAGATTAGGAGCGAGTTCATTTATGATCCTGAAGCGACAGATGTAAAGACGAAAACATCGGATATGTTTTTGAGCAAAAGAGGCGTATGTCAGGATTTTGCGCATTTAATGATCGCAAGCTGCAGAGCTTTTGGCATTCCAGCCAGATACGTAAGCGGCTATCACTTTGTTGGTGATTTGCAGGGAGGAAGCGCTGATTTCGAGCAAGCTTCGCATGCTTGGGTTGAAGCGTTTGTACCCGGACTCGGCTGGTGCAGCTTTGATCCGACTAACGTTGACCCTGTTGGAGAGCGTTATGTTAAGCTTGGGCACGGGCGGGATTATAAAGATATTGTGCCGGTTAAAGGTGTATATAGAGGCACGGGCGAGCAAATATTGCATGTATCTGTAGATGTAAGAAATGTTGAGGATTAAACGATGGCAAATCAAATGTAGAGGGAACAGTTAACCGCTTATGTAGAATGCGGATACTGTTCCTTTTTTGCGTGCAAAAAAAACCATCCCTGCTTGGGAGAAATGGAAGCCTGTTATTTTAAGGAATGGAAGCTACTTTTACCATGTATGATTGCTGGTGCTTTGCAGACCTTATGACTATGACCCTTCAGAGGATATAGCAAAAATTTGAGAACAGCTGAGTTCATGAGAAAGGRGCAAATCGACAAAATGAACATCATTTTTCGAATGACCTTCATGCTGAGTCTGGCTTTTCTAATACTTATAAGTTCCTCCTCTGTTTCGGCAAAGAGCTCATCTGGTGTGTATAAGGATAAAGTCGCTGTTCTAATGTATCATCATGTTCACGATAAAGATTCAAGCTCTTCGACGATTTCATCGATGCTCTTTCGGGATCAGCTAATTTATTTAAGGAGCAAGGGCTACCAGTTCATTAGACTGGAGGACTTTCGTCATTTTTTGGCTGGCGGCGCCGTACCGAGCAATGCCGTATTGATCACATTTGATGACGGATATGAAAGTTTTTACAAAGTGGCTTATCCGATCCTAAAAGAATTATCCATTCCAGCAGTTAATTTTACGATTACAAGCTATTTAGAGAAGCCATCTAAGACGATACCGCATTTGTCTTACGCGCAATTAAAACAAATGATGGCCAAATCAACAAGTATCGATTTTCAATGCCATACCAATCAATTGCATCAGAAGGTTGGGGAGAAAAGCGCATTAACTTATGTAAATAAAAAAGCCGGCGGGAAAAATGCACTAGAGCTTCATAAGTCACGCGTTAAGCAGGACACTCAAACATGCGTGAATCTGCTGAAAAAAGCAGGAGTGAAAAATCCGGATTCGATCAGCTATCCTTTTGGCATCTATTCTAAGACTTTGTTTCCAACGATGCTGGGGGCAGGCGTTAGTTATGGCTATACAACAAAACCTGGCTTGGCCAAAAAAGGGATTAATAAATTGGAAATACCGCGCATTAATGCAGGCAGTCCCGATATTACGCCTGAGGTGCTATATAAACGAATAAAAAGGTTATCTTAAATGCCGTTGTTGCTTGAAATATTTTTTCCATGTATGAATGATCACATTTAGCACAACTTATTATCATTAAACAGGAGGTGTTATGTAGTGAAAAAACATTTAAAACCGGTTCTTACTTCAGTTATGGTGCTTGCTATTGGATTTTCGATATCGGCATGTGGTCAAAACCATACGGTGAACCAAAAATCAATGAGAGTTAAAAACGACATGAATCGTATTGAATCAAAAATGGTTCCTCACGGCACTAATATGACGGATAGAAGATATAACAATTTGGATAATAGAGCATATGGTGTCGATCCTTTAGTGAATAATAACAATTCATACAGCGCCAATCCTTATAGTGCTAATCGCACCTATGGTATTGACGGTGATGGAATGAATGGAATCAACAGTCTCAATGGCACAAATCGTATGAATGGCACCGATGGAACGGTACATCGCCTCGGAATGGATCATAATAAAAGCGCTGGTCAATTAGCTAACCGTGCTAAGCAAGTTAGCGGTGTGAAAAAAGCAACAGTCGTCATTCATAATAAAGATGCAATCGTAGGCCTAGATGTTGATAACATCGGCAAAAAAGCCATTATTGAGAAACAAGTGCATGCTGCCTTAAAAGGGCAATACCCTGAGTACAACATTCATGTGACATCCGATCAAGGTATGCATAAGAAAATACAAACGATGAACACGAGCATGACTAATGGTCATCCATTGAAGACGTTAGCGAATGACGTCACCATCATGATTCGCGATATTGGCAATGCAATAACCGCTCCTCTCCGTTAATAAGACTTGATATCGGCAGCTCCTTATGGAGCTGCCGAATCCATCTCGTCATACATATCGATAAGCCGCTAGGAGGAAAACCGTTGTCCATTAGTAAGCGTGGCCTGCTATTGCTGCTCATGTTCGTTTTTCTGGTAGGTTTCTCAGCACCAATTAAAAAGGACCGTTTTTTTTATGAGAAGCGGGGGGAAATTGTGTGGGAGGTTCCTACGGAGGATAAGAAAATTGCTTTAACCTTTGATGATGGGCCATATCCGAAAACAACGGAAGTTATTCTCGATTTGTTGCAGAAATACAATGCGAAAGCAACATTTTTTGTACTGGGCAACAAGGTGAAGCTTTACCCGGAAACAATTAAGCGAGAAATTGCAGAAGGACATGAGGTAGCCAATCATACGTTTAATCATGTTTACTTCTTGAAATCGATAAGCCAAGCGACTATTCGAGATGAGATTGTAAAAACTGAAAATGCGTTAGAAGCCTTGACGGGGAAAAAGCCGCTTTTATTTCGCCCGCCCGGAGGCTATTACAATGAAAATTCAATTCAGGTTGCGAAAACATTAGGTTACACAACGATTTTGTGGTCATGGCATCAAGACACAAATGATTGGCGAAGCCCTGGCGTGAACAAAATTGTAAACAAAGTTTTGAATAACGCAAGAAACGGAGACATTGTATTGCTGCATGATTACATTCCTGGTTCTCAGCAGACAGTCAAAGCCTTGGAGACAATACTGTACGAGCTGGATAAACGGGGTTTTCAATTCGTGACCGTAACGGAGTTAATGAAATCAATGACAAGCGTAGAATCAAAGGTTGACGACGGCAGTGACGGCAGCATTTTGGAGTCGCCATAAGCATGACAAAAGCTAGGTTGCCATGCAGCAGCCTAGCTTTTTATAATCCGTTGTCATCTTATTTTATAGCCGCTTCGTATCGTTTTGCTACAACATCCCATAACACGATATTCCAGAATGCTGAAATATAATCAGGGCGTTTGTTTTGGTAGTTCAGATAATAAGCATGCTCCCAAACATCGAGTCCTAAAATGGGAGTCAGATTATCCATAAGCGGACTATCTTGATTAGGCGTGCTCGAAACGAACAAATGGCCTTTATGATCTACGCTTAACCACGCCCACCCGCTGCCGAAACGAGTTGTAGCTGCTTTCGTAAACTGCTCCTTAAACGAGTCGAAGCCGCCTAATTCTTTATCGATAGCATCTGCCAAATGACCAGCAGGCAATCCTCCGCCACTCGGTCCAATCGATTCCCAAAATAAAGAGTGGTTGGCGTGTCCGCCTCCATTGTTCTGTACGGCTGTCCGAATATCTAAAGGGACGCTTTTTAAATCTTGAAGCAGCTCATTTAAGCCTTTTTGCTGAAGCTCAGGATAGTTCGCCAAAGCGGAGTTTAAGTTTGTTACATACGTATTATGATGGCGGTCATGATGAATCATCATCGTTTGCTCGTCGATATGCGGTTCCAAAGCATTGTTTGCATAAGGCAGTTCAGGTAATTGATGTGACATGGTTCATTCCTCCATAAGTTGATTTGGTAAGTTATACTTACAGCTTAATTGATATTTCATACTTAGTCAATATAAATGTATAATAAGTGTGATAAAAAAATGCCTCGTTCCGAATGGGAGGAGAGGGTTATTCATCGC
This sequence comes from Paenibacillus sp. 01L418, assembly GCF_056400045.1. NCBI lineage: Bacteria > Bacillati > Bacillota > Bacilli > Caryophanales > Paenibacillaceae > Paenibacillus > Paenibacillus sp. 01L418. Next base: position 2,691 of record NZ_JBFTSN010000014.1, on the reverse strand, counting down.
ATTTTTCGCGTTTGCCTTTGAAGGTCGCCGTACGAAAGCTAGCTCCGCAGCCGCAGGTTGCTTTAGCATTGGGATTATCAATCGTGAAGCCGCCAGTCATGCCTTGCTCCACATAATCAATTTTCACCCCCGCCAAATAAGGCTCGCTCTGAGTGTTCCACACCACGTTGATATGATCCGTTTGCAAGGAGCGGTCATCGTTTGTAGTGGTATCATCCAATTTGATGTTATAGGATAATCCGCTGYAGCCGCCATCTTCAACACCTACTCGCAAAAACGTACGATCATTTCCTGAATCGATAACCATCTGATTAATAATGGACTCTGCTTTTTCGCTTATTTCTATCATCATGTATGCACCTCGCTTAGAATTGGAAAAAAGGATGGAGTTGAATTATTAAATTTATTATATATAATAGTATATAAAAGATCAAATCTAATTTTGATGATCCATTCCGATAAATGAAGATGAATAGCAGGATGAATTATTGCAGAGTGGAGACATTGATTTTAGAAAATGTTATTATTGCAGTATTCATTTCAGACATGAAATATTTCATATGACAATTATCGGAAGGTGATTAGGAATGACCAACATAGATCAAGGACAGCTTTCTACAAGAGAATATATTCTTCAACTGCTGAAGACGAAGGGTAATTTAAGTACAAAGGACCTTACGGAAGAGCTGGGAATTACGGTAATGGCCGTTAGACGTCATATTCAATCGCTGGAGAGGGATAATCTTATCTCATCGAAAACCATCAGACAAGCGATGGGCAGACCAACAGCGGTTTATTGTTTAACGGAGCAAGCAGACGGATTTTTCCCGCGCAAATATCATACCTTAACGCTTGAATTATTGGATGAGCTTACCGATCAGCTTGGCCCGTCGGCGGTAGATTCGTTATTTGAAGGCCGCAAAAACAAAATGACTAAAAAATACGAATCGAGCATGCAAAGCAAAGAGCTTGAGGATAGAGTGAAGGCACTCGCAGAAATTCAGAACGAGAATGGATATATGGTGGAATGGGAAAAGATCAACAATGAACAATTTATTTTGAAAGAAAATAATTGCCCAATTGAGCAAGTAGCGACCAAATATCAGCATGCCTGCCAATGTGAATTGAAGCTGTTTGAAACGATGCTGGGCGATGTAGAGGTTTCGAGATCCGAGTGTCTTGCCAAAGGCGGACAAAGATGTACCTATTCCATAAAAAAGAGACAAAAACAAGAACAGTGAGGTAGCATTTATATCTCACTGTTCTTGTTTTTTCTGTGGTTAAAGCTTCAGATTACTGCTGTGGCCRGGCGAGAGTTTAGCGGTAGGGTCCAAATAAACCTTAGCGTTATTAATGGCAGTAGGAGCTTCTCCGAAACCAACTGCAATAAGCTTTATTTTGCCGGGATAGCTTGTAATGTCTCCAGCTGCAAAGATCCCTTTAATATTCGTTTCCATTCGAGTATCAACAACGATAGAGCCGTTCTCCACTTCTAATCCCCATTCCAAAATGGGACCAAGCGAGGAAACAAAACCAAAATTAACGATGAGCGCGTCGCATGCGAGTTCGCGTGTTTCTCCTGTTTTGCCAAACGTAATCGTTATTTTCTCGATCTGTTCATCCCCGTGCAGCTCTGTAATCTCTGCTGGTGTAATGACATTCACTTTCGATTTTAGAAGATTTTCGACGCTGTGCTCGTGAGCGCGGAACTTGTCCCGCCTATGAATGAGCGTAACCTCTTCAGCAATCGGTTCAAGCATAAGCGCCCAGTCGACCGCGGAATCGCCGCCTCCGTTAATGATTACCCTTTTGCCGCTATACTGACTTAAGTCACTTATAAAATACTGCAAGTTTGTGTTTTCGAAAGGTTTGGCTTCTGGAAGCTCTAATCGACGCGGCTCAAATGCGCCTATGCCGCCGGTAATAATGACAGATTTACTATAGTGTATTCCTTTATCGGTTACGATTTCAAAATGATGCTCGTCCTTCTTAATTACTTGCTGAACCTTTTCTTCCAGGCAAACCTGCACAGGGAAATGATTCATTTGTTCTTGTAAATTATGAATAAGCTGCTGGGCTGTCACCTTAGGGAATCCAGCAACATCATATATATATTTCTCAGGGTATAGAGCGGCCAACTGCCCGCCGAGCTGAGGCATACTGTCCAAAATTTTCACGCTTGCATGYCGCATCCCAGCATAAAACGCAGCGAACATCCCTGTTGGACCGCCGCCAATAATCGTTATATCTGTAAATAGATCTGGTTGTTCATTGCTCACGAAAGGTTCTCTCCCTTTTTATTTATATATAGTATATTAAAATATATAATAAATGTATCTTATCTGTTAGATCATGTCAACGCTGTGGATATGGTCATTGACAAAGAACAAATGACCTCAATATAATATACATTATAGTTTAAAAAGTGTCTAATCAAAAACGGAATAAAAATCAATCTAAAATTTGCGGGAGCGTGAAAAGGATGAAATTGTTGGGCATTTCAGGTACTATTTTGGGATCAAAAACAGCTGCGGCTGTAGATGCGAGCTTAGACGTTGTCCGGAACAAATATCCGGATATTGAAGTCGATTTTCTGGATATGCGGCATTACAAAAACGTACAATTTTGCGATGGAAGCAATATATCCGACTACAATGAAGATACACAACAGGTAATTGAGATGATAACAAC
>NZ_JBFTSN010000013.1:0-50608 GCF_056400045.1 Paenibacillus sp. 01L418 | reverse complement strand
ATTTGAGCTGTATTCACCATAATAGCGGAACCTATGTCCGTTAGAGCTGAGCGCGTAAGCTTAACCTGCCAAACTTTGTCTAATCTCGTCAACCTAACGACCCCAACGACCCCAACGACCCCAACGACCCCAACGACCCCAACGACCCCATCAACCCTAAGACCCCCCCAGAACCCCCACCTAAAACTAATATTGATTTCGAGCTGGAAACGCTCCTATTAACCTTTATTGCGAAAGCGTTCCTCATAGAGGAATTGACGGACATCAGATCCGTTATTTGCTTGRAATCCCCTATTTTTAAGGAKCTAACGGACATACAGTCTCTTATTTGGYYTYAAAAGCCRTGWTTAYGCTTCMATYKMCATAAATAACGTATCTGATGTCCGTTAGAATTSWATTTGAGCTGTATTCACCATAATAGCGGAACCTATGTCCGTTAGTGCTGCGAGAGGGCTTAACCAGTCTAACCCCAAGCCCCCAAGCCCTCAAGCCCTCAAGCCCTCAAGCCCTCAAGCCCTCAAGCCCCCAAGCCCCCCCCACCTACAAAATGTCGATGCTGAGCTCGATACGCTCTAGTCACTCATCATTCGATGAGTTAGGTGGCATATTACTGAAAAAACTCCCGTCAATTCGAGTACATCCTCTCCTTAGAGTAGATGTTGTCGAAAAAGCGGGAGTTTTTTTAAATTAACCGATATGAAGTCTGTCACAAATGAGATAAGTAGAAGCTATTCTTGTTAGTTTTTCTATGAGGTGGCTGCTTACTTTTAGTGCTTCATTGTGTGTAAATGCTCTCACATCTGAATGGGACTTCTTCCGTAAAAGTAACTCAAATGCTAAGTAGAAGTGCTAATGTTGACTATGAGTACGTTAGTTGCCGCCTGGTATGAACTTTTTCAACCAAGTTCCAAAGCTGGATGGATTGCGAGTTTGAATCAGCACGACACCTTCACCGCGGAAGCGGCATACGAGACCTTCGCCGCTCGTAATGCTGGATAACCAGCCTTTAGACGCTTTTTCTATCGTATAGTTCATATAACCCGGCCAAGCAACTAAATGACCGTTATCGATGATGACTTCTTCGCCATGGCTCAAGTTTAGRGCATGGATCGCGCCATATGAGGAGAGAAACACCGTGCCTCGGCCGCTGATTTCTACAATAAAGAAACCTTCGCCCGATAAGAGCCCCTTGCCTAGGTTTTGCATTTTTGTATTGACCTCTATGCCGCTGGTGCCAGCTAAGAAACCATCCTTTTGCACATAAAGCTTATAGGAGCCGTCGAGTTCAATCGCTTCAATATCACCGAGAGAAGGAGGGGCAAGGTGGACTTCACCTTGACCCCGATTTGCTGTCATCTCTTGGAAAAAGAACGTCTCTCCGCTTAACATTCTTCCGAGTCCGCGCATAAACCCGCCGTCTGTTGTCCCTTTAAGATCGATGGTAGGGGACATGGACACCATTGCACCCATTTCGGCTTTTACGCTCTCACCCGGATTGAGCTTCACCTTCAGCATGGCAAAGGCGCCTTTATAAAAAATATCATAGTTCATGTATTAACCTCCTCAAAGGTTTACCTAAGCAATATCTACTTCGCATCCATCGCATCAAGCTCGCGATGTAAAACTACGCTTCGTCTCCATCGCACTAAGCTCGCAATGTAAAACGAAGCCTCTTAAATTCCATTTAGTCAAGCGGAGGCTGTGTCACACCTTCGCGCTCTGCTTGTCTGCGATGAGCCATCCGACTTGCTGCAGATGCAGCGATAGCCCCAACGATATCGTCCAAAAATGTATGGATTTCTCCATCGGTTTTGTCGTTCAGCTTGACCAAAATGCCTGGCTTCAGCTTATCGACATATCCGAAATTCGTAAACCCGATGCTTCCATACACATTGACAATGGACAATGCCAAAATTTCATCGCATCCATAAAGACTCTCGTCATGCTTGATCATATCCTGCAGCGGAGCCATAAGCTTGCCTTCCTCAGCGAGGATATCAAGCTGGATGCCGGTCAAAACGGCATTTTGCACCTCGCGCTTCGATAGGACGGCATCAATATGGACGATACAATCCTCAGGCGTTAAGCCAGGGAAATAGACTTTTTGCAAAAAATGCACGAGCTCGGCGATAGCCAGCTTTGTTACTCCGCGTTTGAGGAGCCATTCGTCTGTAGCCTCAGCCACTTTGCGGCTGTTGAGGCTATAAGTTTCGGGATTGGACATGTTTTTGTTCCCCCTTAGGATTTTATGGACAAAACTGGTCTAAAAAAGGGAAGGGCTCGTATACATAGTACTACAAATAAGGAGTTGTACAAAGCCGCTAGGCAAAACTTGATTAGGGAGGAAAGGTCAATATGATTCAAAAAAGATGGATTAGGGGTGCTGTACTTTCGGGGGTTCTCGTGCTGCCCATTCTTACTTCGGGTTGTGGTCTGTTTTCCAAGCAGACAAGCCAATCAATCGATCCGCCGCAGATTGAGGTTAAGGAGGGAGTAGAAGGTGCAGAAACTGGACAGGCAATCGGAGTTGGTGAAGAAGCGCAAATGACGGTATACCTTGAAGATCGTAACGGTTATTTGGCTCCAATCTCACTTCAGACCTCACTCGGAGCGAATGAGCAAGCCGCACAAAAAGCGCTGGAAATGATGGTCGAGAATGGGGCGTACGCAAACCAGCTGCCTGAGGATTTCCGCGCAGTTATCCCGCAAGGCACTCAAATTAAATCGTATAAATACGATAAAGAGCAAAAGCTTGCTAAAGTAGAATTTTCTGAGCCGTTCAGTGACTACAATCCACAGGACGAACGTACCATTGTTGAAGCGATCACATGGACTCTGACAGCTATGCCGGGGATTGAAGGAGTAGAAATTTGGTATGAAGGCGCTAAGCTGCCAGAAATGCCACAAGACGGCTTCCCGCTTGACAATACGCTGACACGTTCAGTGGGCATTAATATCGAAGCAGCAGACGGTGTGAACTATGCGCAATCAACGCCTGTAACGCTGTACTTCTCCGCTCAAACGTTAAACGATGAACAATATTATGTGCCAGTTACAAGACTAGTCGCTCGCTCGGAGACTCCGACGAAAGCAGCGCTGGAACAGCTCATTTCGGGTCCGCTTAACAAAAAAGAGTTGACCAGTGTAATCCTTCCGGATGTACAAGTGAAGGATGTTGTACAGGAAGGTGATGTTGTCACTGTAGATTTGCAGGATGAAGCGTATCAGCAAGGTCAGAAGCTTCCGTCCGAAATGCTTCAGGCGCTCGTTCTTTCTATCACTGAAAATACGAAAGCAGCAACGGTTCAAATTAAAGTAAATGGAGAATCTAATTTTACCGACGAAGCGAATAACTCCTATAGCGAGCCTGTAGGCAGACCGCATCACGTCAATGCTATTAAGTCATAAGAGATAACACCGTAATGTACAAAGAGGCCGATCAAAAGTGAACGCTTTTGAAAAGCCTCTTTTGTGCATTTATTAGCATGTATTCGGTCTGAACGGTTTATTTTAAACAGAAGCAAGCATGCAAAAAACTTCCACCAAACAACTAAACTTGTACATTCATGATCGCTTCACTTTTCTTTTTCACGGGCAGCGGATGCAATTCACAGGTTACTTTGTTAAAATAGGAAAGATTGCAGGATGGGATACTTTTGTTTTCTAATCGAAAAACGCTAGCACTCAGGAGGAAATTAGAATGAGAAACGATGGTCGGCAACCGAACCAGCTTCGGCCGGTAACCATAACGACAGGTGTCAATAAATACGCAGAAGGATCGGTTCTCATCGAGGTTGGAGAGACGAAGGTCATTTGTACAGCGAGCGTGGAGGATAGAGTACCTCCATTTATGAAAGGGCAAGGCAAAGGCTGGATTACAGCTGAATATGCAATGCTGCCTCGCGCAACACATACACGCAATATTCGTGAAGCGGCTAAGGGGAAGCTGACAGGTCGGACGATGGAAATTCAGCGCCTCATTGGTCGTGCTTTGCGTTCGGTCATTGATTTACAAGCACTAGGTGAGCGGACTATTACGCTTGATTGCGATGTCATTCAAGCCGATGGCGGTACTCGTACGACATCGATTACGGGTGCGTTTATCGCGCTTTCCATTGCAATTAACAAAATTTCCGAGAAGGTTCAATTTGCAAAATATCCGATTACAGATTTTTTGGCGTCGGTAAGTGTAGGCGTCATCCAAGAGAGAGCGCTGCTTGATCTGAACTACGAGGAAGATTCCAAAGCTAAGGTTGATATGAACGTTGTTATGACGGGCAGCGGCAAGTTTGTTGAGGTGCAAGGAACTGGCGAGGAAGCACCATTTTCGCGCGATGAGCTTAACCAATTGCTGCAACTTGGAGAAGAGGGTATTCACGAGTTGATCAGCAAGCAAAAGGATGTTCTCGGTCCTTTGGCGGCGCGAATCGGAGGTTAACATTCTGATGAAACATTCCATATTAAATCATGCTGTTATTGTTGTAGCTACAAAAAATGCAGGTAAAGTGAAGGAATTTGCGCATGCGCTTCAGAAGCTTGATAAATCGGTAGAAAGCTTGCTGGATTATCCGCAAATTCCAGATATCGTGGAAGATGGCGATACGTTTGCCGCCAATGCTCGCATCAAAGCTAAGACGACGGGAGACATTCTTGGCGTTCCTGTGCTGGCTGATGATTCAGGCTTGCGCGTTGCAGCGCTGAATGGCGATCCAGGTGTCTATTCCGCTCGTTATGCAGGTGAGAATGCGACTGACGGTGAAAACAATGCCAAGCTCATTCAGGAGCTTCATCAACTAGCTGATCATGCAGAACGAGAAGAATTGCAAGACGGGTCCAAAATACTGAGCAAAGCGCAGTTCGTATGCGCGTTAGCGCTGTATGATCCTGCGACCGGTTTGTTTCTGGAATCGGAGGGAACAGTGGATGGCGTCATCACGGATAATCCTCACGGCAATGGAGGCTTCGGTTATGATCCGCTGTTTTGGCTTCCTAGCTTGAATCGCGGGATGGCCGAGTTGTCTAAGGAAGAGAAGCAGCAGATCAGCCATCGCGGTGATGCATTAAGAAAGCTCCTTCCGTTGCTTAAGCAAGCATAATAAGTGAAAAAGCAACCCTATCCAAGAGCAGCTGAATGCAGCGGCTTTTAGCGGATGGGGTTGCTTTTTTTTGTGATGAGAACAAARACATTGTCCTTGTCAGCTTATGATATGACGACTTTATATTCCTTCAGCCATAAATTCACCTGATATAAATAAGCGAATAGCTGCGGACCGGACATCAATTGACCAAACCAAGGGGTATTCGAGCTTGCGGATTCCGACTCGGTTAGCGCTCTAACCTTTTCTACATTAATTAATGGAAGGAGCGGAGAGCTGGAATCGTTCAGTACATCTAATAAAAGTCCTTTGACTGCGGCCAAATAGTTCGGATTATGCGTTTTAGGGTAGGGGCTTTTTTTACGAGTCAATACGTCTTCAGGCAATACACCGCGCAGCGCCTTGCGCAATATTCCTTTTTCGCGATCGCCGGATGTTTTGATCTCCCATGGGATATTCCAAACATATTCAACTAACCGATGATCACAGAAAGGGACACGAACCTCAAGGCCTGCTGCCATGCTCATTCGATCCTTGCGGTCTAGAAGCGTTGGCATGAAGCGGGTAATGTTCAAATACGACATTTGACGCATCTTCCGCAGCTGCTCAGATTCGCCATCTAGATGAGGAACCTCTGCTATCGCTTGGGAATAACGATCCCCAATGTAGTCAAGCGGTTTAATCCAAGCGGCAACGTCAGGTGCGAGCAGATCAGCGCGCATAACTGAAGCAAGCGACCAAGGGAAGGTATTGGCATTTAAAGCCTCTTCGCGATGAAACCAAGGATAGCCGCCAAAAATTTCATCGGCAGCTTCGCCTGATATTGCTACGGTTGCATCTTTTTTTATTTCATGGCAAAAGAGCAGCAACGAAGCATCAACATCGGCCATGCCCGGAAGATCGCGAGCAAAGGTGGCTGCTTTTAATGCGCCAACCAAATCAGGTGTATCAAACTGTATAGGATGATGAATTGTGCCCAGATGCGTCGTCATTCTCTCGATCCATGGCGCATCACTATTAGGCTGGAAGGCATGTGCCTTAAAATGTTTATCGTTGTCCGCATAATCAACAGAATACGTGTGGACATTCCCTTGCCCGTTCTCATTGTAATAATTGACAGCGAGTGTAGTTAGCGCACTGGAATCAAGGCCGCCAGACAGCAGGGTACATACAGGAACGTCCGAAACGAGCTGCCGCTCAACGGTATCTTTTAGCAGCGCTCCTACTTGTTCAGCTGTTTCTTCTATATTTTGCCCATGGGGGCTGCTCTCAAGCTGCCAGTACGTAATCGTCTTCACGCCCGCGTGATTGACGGTCATACACTTGCCAGGTCTAAGCTCATTGATTTGCTTATATACACCATGGCCTGGAGTGCGTGCTGGTCCTAAAATAAAAATCTCAGCAAGCCCTTCCGCTCCAACCTCCGGCTTCACGGCAGGGTGTGCCAATATACATTTTTGTTCGGAGCCAAAAATAAACAAACCGTCCTGTGTGCTATAGAACAGCGGTTTGACGCCAAGCCGATCACGCGCTAGAAATAGTTCTTGCTCTAATACGTTCCATATGGCAAAAGCAAATATTCCATTAAAACGCTCTACGCATGACTTGCCCCATTCCATAAAAGCGACCAGCAGCACTTCTGTATCGCAATTTGTCGTAAAGATTCTGCCCCTGCTTTCAAGCTCCTTGCGAAGTTCTGGTGCATTGTACAATTCCCCGTTATAGACAACGACATATTTGTCGTCGCCGGTATGGCGAATCATTGGCTGTGCCCCGTTCTCCGGATCAATGACGGATAAACGTCGATGGCCTAAAGCGCAATGAGCTGATATCCACGTACCGGAAGCGTCGGGACCGCGCGGTGCAAGGGTGTCTGTCATCTTCTCTAAGCTTTCACTTTGCTTAGTCAGATCACGGTTCCAGTCGATCCAGCCGGTAATTCCACACATTGATCTCATTCCTCTCTTTTGCTGGTCTCAAAGTAGCGATAATATCAGTTATATGCAGAATAAGGGATAAAATGTCTGTCCGACGGGGGATGCTAGAAGTGGCTGTGAAAAGTAATAAACGCAGGAAGGAGTGTGCGATTGATGGCAGAGCAAGAAGCAGGCAGTGAAGAACGCAAGCATTATTTCGTTTCTGTTCAGGCGGGACAAATATTAGAGGATCCACAGGCAGCTGCGTATGAGCTTGAGATTATAATGAACGAAAATGAGCATACGAAGCTTAGAGAGCTGTTTGATGAGCTGTCCAGCATGGATGAAGCGGAGATGTTTCATTTCTCGCACAGTCCGTTTGGCTCAGCAAGCGACGGCGAAATCAATGCTGGCTACGATCAGTTGATTGAGCGTATTTACAGGCAATTGTATGAGTTTGGAACGGACACGACGAAGCAGCATATCGAATCCATGCAGTTTTTTTAATAAGCAGATAAGCAAGCATAAACAGGGTGTTGCAGAAGCTGAATAGCAGCGGCAACATCCTGTTTTTTTATAAAACAATAAATAAATATAAGATGATTGATACTATAAAAATGAATATGAGTGTTTTTTCCAAATTATATCGCTGCTTTTACGTAATCATTTCTATTATATTGCTGCAAAAAATGATATACTTCTACAAAAAATAGTGGAGGGTTTTCGTTTTGCAAAAGTTAGTTTTTTTTGTCGGAGTAGCGGGGACGGGCAAAACAACGGTAGCTAGAAAGTTGTCTGCTCGCATTCCAGCTGCTTTTCTTGACCGGGATACGATAGGCGGTCGTTTTGTTGAGGCTATATTGGAGTTAAACGGCCTGGATAAAAGAGATCGGGATTCTGATTATTACAAAAAGCATTTGCGTGATTTGGAATATGATACGGCGAAGGACGTATGTATCGAAAATTTGGCTGCTGGTCAAAACGTATTTATGATTTCACCTTTTACGGCAGAACTGAAAAACAAACAGTGGATCGAAGAGGTTGTTGAAGCAGCAGGCCTCACGATGAGCGAGGTAGTCGTTAAAGTGGTTGTTGTCACGCTGCTGGATATGGAGCTGCAAAAAAATCGGATCATTGGGCGTCAAACAGAGCGCGATCAGTGGAAACTGGACAACTGGGGCGACTTTGAGAAGCGGATTGAATTTGTTCCGCAAATCAACTGGGATATTCCTAACTCCTCCATCCTCGTGTTTGATAATAGCGGAGAGCTAACGGAAGAGAAGGCCGAGCAATTATTCCAATTTGTTAATGAACAGCAGGCAACATTATCCGTTTAATATAATTAGAAAAGGCGGCTTCATTTAGGAAATTGCCCTATGAAGCCGCCTTTTTATTTGTGATTTTGGGATTAAACGGTTTTCAAAAATGATTTCAATTGCTGGATAAAGGCTTGTGCCGCAGCTTTAGGCTCACGTGCTTTATGTGTAATAATGCCATGCGTCAATAGGAGCTCTTGGTTCAAGGGCAATGACAGCAGCGTACCTGCGGCTACCTCATTAGCTACATTTGATTCTGGTACGAATGAGATACCCATTCCGCAAGCAACCGTCTGCTTAATGAGCTCAACACTGGAGAAAGACAAATGATCGGCAAGCTCAACATCGACTTCTCTCAGCATATCGCGTCCATAAGTGTGGTAGATACACTGATCCCCGAAGCTAATGAAGGCGTTGTCGTGCAACGCTTGCCATCCAAGCTGCGCGAAGCGCTCTTCCAGCGCAGGAGCACAGATCAGCAAGAGCTTCTCTTCTATTAAAGGTGCAAATAGAAGGTCGTCACGTTCCGGAGGCTTGGGGACAATGCCAAGGTCAGCGCGATGATTTAAGACTTGTGCGGTAATATCATGCTGCAGACCAGGCGTTAAATGCAGCTTGATCTTGGTATATTGCTGGAGAAAGCCGGTTAAAAAAAGCGGCAGATGAGAGATGGCAAACGACTCTAGAGCTCCAATTCGAACGATACCAGACGGCATGCCAGACTCCGAGAACGCATCCTGAAGCGAATGTCCAAGCTGGATAAATTGATACGCATAGGGAGCTAGCAGCAAGCCTGCTTCTGTTGGCTCTACACCGCGCGGCAAACGGTGAAATAGCATTTTGCCGCTTGCTGTTTCCAAATGTCGAATATGTGAGGTTACCGTCGATTGAACGTAACCGAGACGATCAGCGGCACCGCTGAAGCTTTTCTCCTCCAGCACAGCAGTAAATGTAACAAAAAAACGTCCTTCCCAAGACTCCAGCATGTTATCTCCCCTTAGGTATCGGAATTTGAAATGGGTTCCATTGTAAATATTCAATTCTCGAATGATTCCTCTTATGATAGCATGATGTCATAATAAGAGAAACGGGGAATGAAAAATGCTGAGAAATAAAAATTGGAAGCCGCTGGCGGCAGCGGTTGTTGGCACCGTTGTTATCGCATTGCTGCTGACCATGGGCGATTTAATGTCGATTACGCTGATGATGGCTCCGTTTGGGGCCAGCTGTGTTATCGTATTTGTTTTGCCAGATAGTCCGCTTGCCAAAGCCAGAAATGTTGTTGGAGGCCATTTGATCAGCACTGGAGCTGGTCTTGTGATGCTGCATCTCTTCGGTGATTCAACATGGATCATTGCACTATCTGTTGGATTGTCCATCCTTCTGATGCAGCTTACAAGAACCGTTCATCCACCCGCAGGTGCTGATCCGCTTGTTGTCATGCTAAGCCATGCCGGGTGGTCCTATCTGTTTACTCCGGTCCTATTCGGAGCGGTGCTGATCGCGCTTGCCGCTTATGGTTATAGGAAATTATTGGCGACCAAGTTAGCAGCTTTGAAGTCATAGAAATAAAAAAAGGGCTGATCCAGTTGGTAAATACCGGAATCAGCCTCTTTTAAATAGATCAATATATAATAAAAAAACCACCTGAGTAGGCGGCGTTAATGGATATTAATATGGCGTCCCGGAAGAGATTCGAACTCCCGACCGACGCCTTAGAAGGGCGTTGCTCTATCCAGCTGAGCTACCGGGACACAAGAAATAATATAGCACACATCATTAAAATATTGCAAGCACTTTTTTGAATTTATATTCTTTTTATTATAAAATAAGATTTATGAGTTGTCGGAATACTACATTTGTTTTTTCTTTTGATTGTACATGGTATAATCGTACGCAAGATTGTCCGAATGAACAAAAGGCACGACCATAAGGCGGTGTTATCATTACAACTCCCAATGACACACAAGGCGACAACAAGGATAACGTTTACTTGTTCCCTAGCATGCTGGACCATTATCAGGTACAGTTAACCCGTATGCTGGAAGCGGAACAATACGGGGAGGCCAAGGAGTTGCTGCGCTTTTTGCTGCAATGCCAGGGCGAGGATGCTCGCCATTATGAAGAGTGGGACAGCTTACTTACGTGGCTTGACATGGCTTTTCCTGGAGAAGGAAATGATGGAGAAGATTCGGGATTCCTATCGGCCAAGCGAGAGAAGGAAGAGGACGAGGCGACTATGCGCGAGCAGCTACTTAATCCTCCTGATCAAGATGAAGCTTATGTGAACCAAGTGCTCTACATCATGCAAAATCATCCGATGATCGATCAGCAAATTCTTGCTCTTGAACGTGCTGCTTATATTCAGACTCCAGAAGTGGATGATTCCATTAAAAATTGGCTGGTAACCCAGCAGGTTCACCCTGTCGTTCAGTTTAAGGCACTGCAATGCTTGCGCAAGCGGGGTGCTGCCGGTTTACTGACACTGGAGAGACTTGGTGAAACCGTAGAGCTTGATTTGGAAGCGACGCCTCTTTCTATGGATGAATTCCCTTCGCCAATTATTAGGATATTGGAGCGGACAGAGCAGGTTGCCGAGGTCGATGATCCCACATTGCCGCATTTTGCTAGAGAGCTTTGGAAGGAAAGTTTACAGTTTTTGTATGGTACGGCTGCTTATCATTGGATGTTGAGAGAAGACGAGGATACAGTCGATTATTTTGCAGCTGCGCTGCATTTGACGCTGCTTCTTACCGTTTACGGCTCGGCAAACGATGACGATATTCGTGATACATACGGCATTACCGAAGGTTTAAGGTTCCGTTATGAGCAAGCATGCAAGGCGCTTAGACAGGTTGCCGTTTTGCAGCAATCGGGAGAAGATGAGCCAGAGTCTTGATAATCTGGGCTAGCTTGTTTATAATAGAATGGTTTATGAAACGTGATAACTACTGATGCATGAGCATTTTCGGAGGGGAAGGCATAAAATGAAAGCAACTTGGGAAAAAATAGACAAGAACATCGTGTCGATCGACGTGGAGGTAGGGGCGGAGAAAGTCACTGTTGCTCTTGATCAAGCATTTAAGAAAGTCGTTCAAAAAGTAAACGTACCTGGATTCCGTAAAGGTAAAGTGCCTCGCGGCATGTTCGAATCCCGTTTCGGTATTGAGAGCCTGTACCAGGATGCAATTGACATTCTGTTGCCAGATGCTTATTCCGATGCGATCAAAGAAACTAATCTTGAGCCGGTTGACCGTCCTGAGATTGAAGTTGAGCAATTCGCAAAAGGCGAAACATTCAAATTCAAAGCAAAAGTTATCGTTAAGCCAGAAGTTACACTTGGCGAATACAAAGGCTTGGAAGTTGAATCCGTTGTTTCTGAAGTTACAGAAGAGGAAATCGCAGCTGAACTTGAGCGTTTGCAACAGCGTCATGCTGAGCTTACTGTTGTTGAAGAAGGCGCAGCGGCTAACGGCGACATCACAGTTATCGATTTCGACGGTTATGTAGACGGCGAAGCGTTTGAAGGCGGAGCAAGCGAGCGTTATTCACTAGAGCTTGGTTCGAATTCCTTTATTCCAGGTTTCGAAGAGCAAGTGGTTGGCATGCAAATCGGAGATTTCAAGGACATTGAAGTTAATTTCCCTGAGAGCTACCATGCAGAGCACCTCGCAGGCAAACCAGCTGTGTTCAAAGTGAAGCTTCACGAAATCAAACGCAAAAGCTTGCCAACGCTAGACGATGAGTTTGCAAAAGACGTAAGCGAGTTCGATACGCTTGAAGAGTACAAGCAGGATCTCGTTAGCAAACTTAAAGAGCGCAAAGATCAAGAAGGCGAACAAGCTCGCGAAACAGCAGTTGTTGACAAAGCTACGGCAGCAGCAGATGTTGAAATTCCAGAGCCAATGATCGTGACTGAAACGGATTACATGATCAAAGATTTCGAAAACCGTCTTAAAATGCAAGGCATGAACATGGACCTATACTTCCAATTCTCCGGTCAAAACGAATCTGTTCTTCGCGATCAAATGCGCGCAGATGCTGAGAAACGCGTTCGCAACAACCTTGTGCTTGATGCAATTGCTAAAGCAGAAAACATCGTTGCAAACGACGAAGATTTGAACGAAGAGCTTGAGAAGCTGTCCAAATCATACAACCGTCCTTCTGCTGAGCTTCGCGACATTTTTGAGAAAAACGGAAATCTTAGCAACTTGCAGGAAGATATTGCACTTCGCAAAACAATTAAGTTCTTGCTTGAAAACAGCAAAGCTGTTTAATAGCCACATACGAATAATTGAATAAATGCTTCACTCAGGATAAGGCACGTCGTTGATACGTGCCTTATTTTGACCCTACATATGGAAATGTGCTTGTTTTGGAGGCTAAACTCCGTACATATCGAACGGCCGGCGTCGTATAATGTATTAGTGGAAAAATGACATGAATACGATGACGTGTTACAATAAGTAAGTAACCAAAGTCATAAACGAAAAGAGGTTGGTCGCATGAATCTAGTACCGATCGTAGTCGAACAAACGAATCGCGGGGAACGTTCTTACGATATTTACTCCCGTTTGCTGAAGGACCGTATCATTTTCCTTGGGAGCGCAATCGATGATGATGTTGCAAACTCCATCATTGCACAGCTGCTGTTTCTGGCGGCCGACGACCCAGAGAAAGACATTCATCTATACATTAACTCTCCCGGCGGCTCCGTGACTGCGGGAATGGGTATTTTTGATACGATGCAATATATTAAGCCTGAGGTGTCCACGATTTGTATGGGCATGGCAGCAAGCATGGGTTCGCTGCTTCTTACAGCGGGAGCGAAGGGCAAGCGTTTTGCGCTTCCTAACGCTGAGGTTATGATCCATCAACCACTTGGCGGCGTACGCGGTCAAGCATCTGATATCAAAATCCATGCTGATTGGATTTTGAAAACGAAACAAAAGCTAAACCAAATTTACGTAGACCGCACCGGACAGCCTTATGAAAAAATCGACCGAGATACCGACCGTGACAACTTCATGAGCGCGGAAGAGGCTCTTGCCTACGGTTTGATTGACAAGGTGATTACTGCACCGGTATCGACGATTTAATCGAAGGGGTGATTACATGTTTAAATTCAACGACGAAAAAGGCCAGTTGAAATGTTCTTTCTGCGGCAAATCGCAGGATCAAGTACGTAAATTGGTTGCCGGTCCTGGCGTCTATATATGCGATGAGTGCATTGAGCTTTGTACCGAAATTGTTGAGGAAGAACTCGGCAATGAGGAAGAGCTTGATCTTAAGGATATTCCGAAACCGAAAGATATCCGGGCTATTCTGGATTCTTATGTCATCGGTCAAGAGTTTGCGAAAAAATCGTTGTCTGTAGCGGTTTATAACCATTACAAACGGATTAATTCCGGAAGCAAAATCGAAGACGTAGAATTGCAAAAGAGTAACATTTTGCTGCTAGGTCCTACGGGCTCAGGTAAAACGCTGCTAGCTCAAACGATGGCTAAAATTTTGAATGTTCCATTTGCAATTGCAGATGCAACTTCGCTAACAGAAGCAGGTTATGTGGGCGAAGACGTTGAGAACATTTTGCTTAAGCTCATTCAAGCTGCAGATTATGATGTGGAAAAAGCGGAACGCGGCATTATTTATATCGATGAGATCGATAAAGTAGCTCGCAAATCGGAAAACCCATCCATTACGCGCGATGTTTCTGGTGAAGGTGTTCAGCAAGCATTGCTCAAAATATTGGAAGGTACAGTTGCATCCGTTCCTCCGCAAGGTGGGCGCAAGCATCCGCATCAAGAATTCATTCAAATCGATACAACGAATATTTTGTTCATTTGCGGCGGCGCATTCGATGGCCTCGAATCATTGATCAAACGTCGTATCGGTAAGAAAGTTATCGGCTTTAGCTCTACAGGCGAATTGCAGAAGGATCTTAAAGCTGGTGAATACCTCACGATGGTATTGCCAGAGGATCTGCTCAAATTCGGTTTGATTCCGGAGTTTGTAGGCCGTCTGCCTATCATTTCAACGCTTGAGCCGCTTGATGAGCCTGCACTCGTTCGGATTTTATCCGAGCCGAAGAACGCGCTTGTGAAGCAATATCAGAAGCTGCTTGAAATGGACAATGTGAAGCTTGATTTCGAACCGGCTGCACTTGATGCTATTGCGAAAGAGGCAATTAAGCGCAACACCGGAGCTCGTGGCTTGCGTGCGATTATTGAAAGCATTATGCTGGAAGTTATGTACGAGGTACCATCACGCGATGATCTAAGTACATGCCTAATCACTGAGCAAACCGTTCAAGAAAAAATCATGCCTGAGCTTACCGCTAAGAAAAGCAAGAAGAAAGAAGAGAGTGCGTAAGCCAGCACTCCAATATAAGAAGCTATAAGTCTAGGCTTATAACTTAACTTATATATGACCGCGAAACGAGCTGTTTCCGCTACATTGTAATGGAATGGGAGCAGCCGTTTACGCTTGACTACCGTCATTGTTTCCACCCAGCCGCGCGGTTTCTAAAACCGCCAGTCAAAGGGTGGACTTTGCCGTTCATGGGAGAGATAAGCTTATGTACTTACGTCAAGATACGGTACCGGTTAAAGTCGGCAATCTAACGATTGGCGGCAGTAACGAAGTGATTATTCAAAGTATGTGTACGACGAAGACTGCTGATGTCGAAGCTACTGTTGCGGAAATACTAGGACTTGAAGAAGCTGGCTGCCAGCTTGTCCGGGTTACTGTCAACAACAAGGAAGCGGCGGAAGCGATTAAGGAAATCAAGAAACGCATTCATATTCCGCTAGTTGCGGATATTCATTTTGATTATCGCTTGGCACTGCTAGCTATCGAGAACGGCATCGACAAAGTGCGGATTAATCCGGGCAACATCGGTCGCCGCGAACGCATCGAAGCGGTTGTTAAGGCTTGTAAGGAAAAAGGCATCCCGATCCGGATTGGCGTCAACGCTGGTTCATTAGAAAACCATTTGCTAGAAAAGTACGGTTACCCGACGCCGGAAGCAATGGTAGAGAGCGCGTTGTTCCATATYGGTATTTTGGAGGAGCTCGATTTCCACGATATTATCGTATCTCTTAAAGCATCGGATGTTCCAATGGCCATTGCTGCTTACTCGATGGCGGCAAAAGTCATTAAGTATCCGCTCCACCTAGGCATTACAGAAGCTGGAACGCTGCACACAGGCACGATTAAGAGCTCCGCTGGTATTGGTGCTTTGCTCGCGCTTGGCATTGGCAACACGCTGCGTATCAGCCTTAGCGCTGACACGGTAGAGGAAGTCAAGGTTGCTCGTGAGCTTCTTAAAACCTTTGGTCTAATTACAAATGCTGCAACACTCGTTTCCTGCCCTACTTGCGGTCGTCTAGATATCGATCTGTTTTCGATTGCAAATGAGGTAGAAGATTATATTTCAAAAATTAAAGTGCCAATCAAGGTTTCTGTGCTTGGTTGTGCGGTCAATGGTCCAGGCGAGGCTCGTGAAGCGGATATCGGTATCGCTGGCGCTAGAGGCGAGGGCATGCTTTTCCGTTATGGGGAGCTCATTCGCAAGGTGCCAGAAGCTGAATTGCTGTCTGAGCTAAAGAAGGAAATTGACGAAATCGTACGCGTTTTTGAAGCGACGGGCGAAATACCTGGCCGCAAGCATCATACACCTGCATAATCATTTATGAAAAGGTTTATTTACGTCATTTGCAGACGTGAGTAAGCCTTTTTTTTGTTGATAAAAAGGAGGGAAGTTTTGTTTAACGCTTCCTATGATGAATGTGATGTTAGGCTTATATTGTACTTTATACTTTTCGTGATAATAGGATATTCCTCTAAGTGACGAGCTTCGCTAAAGTAATTTCCCCTTTCCCAACCCGAGGTTTCGAAATAAAGAGAATTGCTTGTGAAAAATAACAGCATTAACGGTTATTACCACATCGTAGAGGCAATACTATTTTATACGCATGTTTATTAAGGTTAGCTATGTACATTGAAATCAACGAAGCAGGTCTAAGTTCTTCTCTTAAGCCTTCTTGTAGTTGCATGATTAGCTAGAAAGGTATGAAAATGAAGCAAGATAATTAATTATTATTTCCATTTAAGGATTATATTCCTGCGGAAATGATCGTCACTATTCAAATGGCTACAGCCGTTTACGCTTGAAATATTAGAATGAAAATAGCTGATCATTTTCATAAGAATCTTATATTTCTACGCGAAACGAGCCTACACTATTTCATCGGCTACAGCCGTTTACGCTTGAAATATAAGGATGAAAATAGATGATTATTTTCATAAGAATCTTATATTTCTACGTGAAACGAAGTTTACACTATTTCATCGGCTACAGCCGTTTACGCTTGAAATATAAGAATGAAAATAGATGATTATTTTCATAAAAAGCTTATATTTCTACGCGAAACGAGCCTACACTATTTAGACGGTTTCAGCCGTTTACGCTTGAAAGGAGCGGATTACTAATGAGTTTAAGTGTTGTATTAATGTTGATTCAAGTGTTTTTTGCAGTTGTTATCGGCTTGTATTTCTGGAATTTGCTGCGCAATCAGAAGACGAACCGCTCGGCCGTTGATCGTGAGTCTCGCAAGGAGATGGACAAGCTCAGAAAGCTTAGGAGTGTATCGCTTACGAAGCCCTTATCGGAGAAGACAAGGCCGCAAGCGATGCAGGACATTGTTGGCCAACGTGACGGTCTGCGTGCCTTAAAGGCGGCGCTGTGCAGCGCAAACCCTCAGCATGTTATCATTTATGGCCCTCCAGGTGTTGGGAAGACCGCTGCGGCGCGTGTCGTGCTGGAGGAAGCCAAAAAAAATCCATCCTCGCCGTTTTTGCCTGAAGCGAAATTTACAGAGATCGATGCGACAACCGCTAGGTTTGATGAGCGCGGAATAGCTGATCCGCTAATCGGCTCGGTTCATGATCCTATTTATCAAGGTGCAGGTGCGATGGGTGTAGCAGGTATTCCTCAACCTAAGCCAGGCGCTGTGACGAAGGCGCATGGCGGGATCTTGTTTATTGACGAAATAGGTGAATTGCATCCGATTCAAATGAATAAATTGTTAAAGGTACTGGAAGATCGTAAAGTGTTTCTGGAGAGCGCGTATTATAATTCGGAGGATTCGAATATACCAGTGTATATTCATGATATCTTCCAAAACGGCCTGCCTGCTGATTTCCGTCTAGTCGGTGCAACAACACKGTCGCCGCAGGAAATTCCGCCAGCTATCCGTTCGCGCTGCATGGAGGTGTTTTTTCGTCCGCTGCTTGCTGAGGAGATTGGCTTAGTAGCAGAAAACGCAGTGAAAAAAATTGGCTTTGCTCCTTGTCCTGAAGCGATCGATGTCGTCAAGCGATATGCGACGAACGGACGCGAAGCGGTTAACGTCATTCAGCTAGCTGCGGGTGTAGCTCTATCCGAAAAAAGGGACAGCATCGCTGCGGGCGATATTGAATGGGTTGTAAACAGCAGTCAAATTCCACCGCGTCCAGATCGCAAGGTGCCGGATGCACCGCAAATCGGTTTCGTAAATGGCCTTGCTGTATATGGTCCAAATATGGGCACGCTGCTCGAAATCGAAGTAAGCGCAATTCCTGCTGCTTCTGGCAAAGGTCTGTTTACAATAACAGGCGTTGTAGACGAAGAGGAGCTTGGCGGAGGATCGCGGACGCTTAGAAGAAAAAGTATGGCAAAGGGCTCAGTCGAAAACGTAATTACAGTTTTGAGACGTATCGGGCTTAATCCGCAGGATTTTGACTTGCATATCAACTTCCCTGGCGGTACGCCAATTGATGGCCCTTCTGCCGGTATTGCGATGGCAACAGCTATTACATCAGCAATAAAAGGCATTCCAATTGACAATAAAYTGGCCATGACAGGTGAAGTTGGCATACATGGAAACGTAAAACCAGTTGGCGGCGTATTAGCTAAAGTTGAGGCAGCTTTCCAAGCTGGTGCGAAAACAGTCATTATTCCGAGGGAGAACTGGCAAGCGATTTTTGCAGACTTGGAAGGTCTTAAGGTCATTCCTGTCGAAAAGGTGGAAGAAGTGTTCAAGTTTGTGTTTCCAGATACTGAAGTGTCCCCTGTGCGGGTCGAAGCTCCGCTTGGAACCGATCTTTTTATCGCTTCAGCCGTTCCGTATTTGCAGGCTGATTCCGTAGAATGATAAACTAGGGTAGACGTTAACAATTGGAGGTGCTGGTGTGGGACCTAGTAAATCGAAAGGTCGTCGGCTGCCCTTGCTTCCGCTTAGAGGGCTACTCGTTTATCCCAGCATGGTGCTCCACCTTGATGTGGGTAGGGACAAATCGGTTCGAGCGTTAGAACGCTCGATGGTCGAAGATCATATGATATTGCTTTGTTCACAGTCTGAAGTGAACATTGAGGAGCCGACTGAGGAAGATATATATAAAGTTGGCACCATAGCAAAAGTAAGGCAAATGCTGAAGCTGCCTAACGGCACGATCCGTGTGCTGGTGGAAGGCGTATCGCGTGCTGAGATTTTGGACTATTTGCCGAACGACGAGTTTTATGAAGTATCTGTAAAAGAATTGCCGGAGCAGGAGACGGATGATCCTGAAGTCGATGCGCTTATGCGCTCGGTCTTGAACCAATTCGAGCATTATATTTCATTATCGAAGAAGGTTACGCCTGAAACCTATGCGGCGGTTTCCGACATTGATGATCCGGGCCGCCTTGCGGATGTCATTACGAGCCATCTTTCGCTGAAAATCAAGGATAAGCAGGATATTCTTGAAACCGTAGATGTCGGAGCTCGACTAGAGAAGCTGCTCGACATCTTGAACAACGAGCGCGAAGTGCTGGAGCTTGAGCGCAAAATAAACCAACGCGTCAAGAAACAGATGGAAAAGACGCAAAAGGAATATTATTTGCGCGAGCAAATGAAGGCGATCCAGAAGGAGCTCGGAGAGAAGGAAGGCCGTGCTGGCGAGGTCGAGGAGCTGCGTGCGCAGCTGGCCGAGGCAGGCGTGCCTGATCTCGTGAAAGAGAAGATCGAGAAGGAAATTGATCGACTCGAGAAAATGCCGTCCACCTCTGCAGAAGGCGGCGTCATTCGCAATTATATCGATTGGCTGCTTTCTTTGCCTTGGAGCAAGACGACCGAAGATGATTTAAGCTTGAGCAAAGCAGAAGCGATTCTTAATGATGACCATTATGGTCTAGAAAAGCCGAAAGAGCGGGTGCTTGAATATTTGGCGGTTCAGAAGCTAGTCAAGCAGCTAAAGGGTCCAATCCTTTGCTTGGTAGGCCCGCCGGGTGTTGGTAAAACTTCGCTTGCCCGTTCGATTGCCAAATCTCTTGGTCGTAAGTTTGTGCGTATCTCGCTTGGCGGGGTGCGAGACGAAGCAGAGATCCGCGGTCACAGGCGGACTTATGTAGGCGCTATGCCAGGAAGAATTATTCAAGGCATGAAGACGGCAGGTTCTTCAAATCCTGTATTTTTGCTGGATGAGATTGACAAAATGGCGATGGATTTCCGTGGAGATCCAGCTTCAGCGCTTCTAGAAGTGCTCGATCCAGAACAAAACAACACGTTCAGCGATCATTATGTAGAAGTGCCATTTGATCTATCTAATGTGATGTTCGTAACGACCGCGAATGCGATGCACAATATTCCTCGTCCGCTGCTTGATCGGATGGAGGTCTTGTATATTCCAGGATATACGGAGCTTGAGAAGCTGCAAATCGGTAATCGTTATCTATTGCCGAAGCAGAAAAAGGAACATGGCTTGACCGAGGAACAGCTCATTGTCTCGGAAGAGGTATTGCTCCAGCTGATTAGGGAATATACGAGGGAATCCGGCGTTCGAAATTTAGAGCAGCAAATTGCAGCAGTGTGCCGTAAGGCAGCGAAACGATTTGTTGCAAATGAGCAAACGGAATCCTCCGAGCCATTTGAAGTTACGAGTGAGGAGCTCAAGGAATTGCTGGGCCCTTCGAAGTTCCGTTATGGCCTAGCTGAGAGCGAGAATCAGATCGGAGCGGTGACTGGTCTTGCGTGGACTGAGGTAGGTGGAGATACGCTTGTCATTGAAGTCACAGTAATGYCGGGTAGCGGAAAACTAACGTTAACTGGTAAACTAGGTGATGTCATGAAGGAATCTGCTCAAGCGGCATTCAGTTACACTCGCTCGAAAGCGCTTGAGCTGGGCATTGACCCAAGCTTTCATGAGAAAAATGATATTCATATTCATATTCCAGAGGGTGCGATTCCAAAGGATGGTCCATCAGCAGGCATTACGATTGCAACAGCGCTTATCTCCGCGCTTACAAACCGCTATGTGGATAAGGAAGTGGCGATGACGGGCGAAATTACGCTCAGAGGCCGCGTGCTTCCGATTGGCGGTTTGAAGGAAAAATCGCTGGCAGCGCATCGTGCAGGCATTCGCAAAATATTGTTGCCGAAAGAAAATGAACGGGATCTAGGGGATATTCCCGATAGCGTACGACATGATATGCAATTTTTTCCTGTCAGTCATATGGATGAAGTGCTGCAGCATGCGTTGCTTCCGGTTCAAACGGAAGAGAAAGCAGGTACAACGATTTTATGAAAATTACACAAGCAGAATTCATCATCAGCGCAGTAAAACCACATCAATACCCAGAGGACGCCTTGCCAGAGATAGCTCTGGCAGGGCGTTCGAATGTCGGAAAATCTTCATTGATTAATAAACTTATTTTACGCAAAAACTTAGCTAGAACGAGCTCGCAGCCAGGCAAAACGCAGCAGCTTAATTACTACCGCGTGAATGACCTTATTTATTTGGTTGATTTTCCGGGGTATGGCTATGCTAAGGTTTCCAAAACTCAGCGCTTGCAGTTTGGCGAAATGATTGAACGTTATATCCGTGACCGTGAGCCGCTCAAGCTTCAGCTGCTGGTCATCGATATTCGTCATGAACCGTCTCTGCTCGATCAGCAAATGTACAAATGGCTGAAGCATTATGAAATCCCAACATGCGTCGTTGCGACCAAGGCGGATAAAATTCCGAAGTCGAAGTGGGACAAGCATATTAAAATGATCAAAAAAACGCTTGAAGTCGACCCAAGCGATTCCGTCGTATTATTCTCGTCTGAATTAGGGCTTGGACGCGAGCAACTATGGGACATCATAACTGAAGCGATTGCTACATGAGGTAGCAAGACCAGCAAGTTATTCTATAAAGCAGAGGATTTAGTGAAATAGTCGGCATTCCTCGTGAATTCTACCGTTATTTTGTGGAATATGCGAGAATATCGGGGATGAACGACAGGAATAAAATGATAAGATCACGTATAATATACTTAAGCAACAAGACCAAAGTTAAAGACCAAAGCGTGCAAGTTCAAAGAATTGAGGAGATTTTTATGGCTAAGCGGCTAGCCACAGAGTATGTAAATGCCAAACTGCAATTGACGAATGAAGAGATGGCTGAGTTTATCCGTTCATTTGAAGAGCAACAAATACACCTTCAGGTGTTGGTGCTTGACAATGGGAATCAGGAGCTCGTTCTCGAAGATGTAGCAGGGAGGGAAGAAGTCCGACTGACCTTTGAACGTCAACAAGACTATTACGTGTGCGTATTATCTTGCCGTCTTGTGCAACCGAGGCTGACCAATGCTATGCGAAAAGCTCTTTCAGCTTTCCGTGGCAACGCGATCGTCAACCGAATCTACAGTCATTATACGATGATCTATCATTATAAGAATGGTTCCGTTCACCAAATTGTCGAAAGCTCGAGCACAGGGGAGCGCATTGTATTCGAATTCAAGGATACACTTGGCCAACTGGAGCGTGTGTTCCAAAGTCGTTTGATCGAGCGGGAAATCGGATTGTTAAGCAATGCAGTCAATGAATTGCTAGATCTTCGCAACCAAACGAAGGATGCTGAAGAAATTAGCAAAATCGATGAGCGTTTAACCGATCTGACTCGCAAGCTCTTCATCCTTGAAGCTTAAACCATTTAGGAAATCTTGATTAAAGAGGCTGCTTTCGCAGCCTCTTTTTTTTGTTTTCAAAATATTGCATCTATGAATTTTGCAACATTTTGCGTGTTTAAACAGTTAGTATCAGGGTAAGGCGAGTGGATAGCATCTTAGTTTTTTATACAACAAGGAGATGAATAGGAATGAATCAAACCAAACGATTTAAACAATTTGCTATCGGAATATCATTTGCGATCGCATTATCTTTAACAGCGTGCAGCAATAAGGATACAGGAGCAGATCAAGTGCCGCCGCCGGCAACGGAGATGCCGAGCAATCAGCCAGAGACAAGTACACCGGCTTCACCGGACACCAAGCCAAGCGTCCCGCCTTCTGAACAGCCTAATGAGCAACCAGGCGGTAATGGCGCTGAGGAGCCGTCTAGCGGCTCTGAGGCCGGAGAAACGATCAGCTCAGTCTATGCGCTTGCGAAGGAAGGCAAAGTTCCAGGTTCCGATTATGCTGCCCATATCGCATTATTCGATGATATAGAGAAAAAATGGGGCAAGCCTGATACCAACGAATCCGCTGGGAAAGGGATGTACGCTGCCTACAAAGATAAAGGGATTACATTTGGATACAACAAAGGCATGCTTGTTTATGATGTAAGATCTTATTCGAAAAAGCTTCAAGGCATTACATTGAAAGACATAGAGATCGCGCTTGGGTCTGCTGATGAAAAAACGGTTAACGGTACGGATGACATTTATACCTATGAGGTCAATAAACAATATCAGCTTAAATTTATTTTGGCTGAAGCAACTGGCAAGGTGGATCACATCTCTGTATACAGTCCGCAGGACGCAAAAAATAATATGGCGGGATGATCGCACAGCCCATTGCGAGATAAGCTTCAACGTCATACATTGAAAACGGGGCTGGCAATGAAAGGTTATTTCCATCCTTTAGAAAAAAAGTATTGCAATTATCCCGGATAGATGTTATTTTTATTCTCGTTGAAAAGATTGTTGATGTTAATAATAGGAACCAGGATTCACTCAGGACATTGTTATGTTGCGAGAGATTAATCCCTCGAGAAGTGAATGACGTAGGTCCTAGCGGATGAAATTTTTCAAACATTTTATTCCTAGGAAGGGGGAACCGGAAGATGGAATACTCAACTTTCGGAAGACACGTTGCTGTTGATACTTGGGGTGTAGACTTTGATCTACTGAACAGCGCTGAATTTTTGCAATCACACATGGTAGAGGCTGCAGAGGCTTGTGGTGCTACTGTATTGTCGGTTCAAGCCAAACAATTCGATCCTCAAGGCGCAACTGTGCTCGTGCTGCTGTCGGAGAGTCACCTCTCGATTCATACGTATCCTGAGAGAGGTTTTGCTGCGCTTGATTGTTATACTTGCGGCGAAACTGTAGATCCTCAGCTTGCGATCGACTACATGCTCGCTGTACTGAAGCCAAAAGCGACGTATGCGAAGAAGCTTGTACGCGGTATGGGCGAACTGCAAGTAGAAGAGCCAAAAATGAAACAAACTGAGCTCGTTTAAGAGCTTTAAAACTTATTGCTCATAGCGAAATAACCATGGATGGTATCCATGGTTATTTCTTTGTAGTAAAAGGGAATAATGAGTCTGTACTTTTCAAATATTATTCATAAATGAACATTATCTGAATGTTTTACTATGCTATAATTATCGATAACATCAATGCTTGATCGCTTAAAGAGAAGGAGGCAGGTGACCGCGCATGCACATTATCGCAGTAGGACTGAATTACCGAACGGCTCCCGTAGAAGTAAGAGAACAATTTGCGTTCGCAGAACGGGATTTGCCGGAAGCATTAATACAGCTCATTCAGACACAAAGCATAATGGAATGTGTCATAGTAGCGACCTGCAATCGGACGGAGCTTTATGCAGTTGTAGATAGGCACCATCTATGCGGGCATTACATTCGAAGCTTTATGGAGAAGTGGTTTAAGCTGCCTAGGCAGCACTTCACCAACCATTTATATATGTATGAGGACGAGAAGGCGATTGATCATTTATTCCGAGTAACGAGCGGACTTGATTCCATGGTCATCGGCGAGACTCAAATTTTGGGACAAGTAAAAACAGCTTTTCAGCTCGCACAGCAGCAGAAGACGACAGGTACAGTTTTTAATATGCTGTTTAAACAGGCGGTTACGATGGCCAAGCGTGCCCATTCCGAAACGTCAATTGGCGAATCTGCAGTTTCTGTGAGCTACGCTGCCGTTGAGCTTGGGAAACGGATTTTCGGACAATTCAACAAAAAAACGGTTATGGTCATTGGTGCGGGTGAAACGGGCGAACTGACTGCCAAGCATCTGTACACGAATGGCGCAGATCGCGTCGTTGTTGTAAATCGCACCTATGAGCGGGCAACACAGCTGGCAGACAAGTTTAATGGAATCGCATGGTCGATGGAAGAAGCAGTGGATAAGCTTCATGAAGCAGACATTATTATCAGCTCCACTGGCTCGAAAGAATATGTGTTAACGCGCAAACAGGTTGCAGAAGCTATGCAGCGTAGAAAAGCGAAGCCGCTCTTTATGATTGATATTGCGGTCCCGCGTGATTTGGACCCTTCGATTGCTGCCGTTGATAATGTATTCTTGTATGATATTGATGATTTAGAGGGCATCGTGGAAAGCAATCTCGCGCATAGGCGTCAAGAGGCTGCCAAAATTGAAGCGATGATTACCGAAGAAATTGAAGTGTTCGAGCAGTGGTACAAAACGCTTGGCGTTGTTCCCCTTATTCGAACTTTGCAATCCAAAGCAGCAGGCATTCACGAGGAAACGATGAACAGTTTGACGAATAAATTGCCTGATCTCGGCGAGCATGAGCTTAAAGTAATCCGTAAGCTAACAAAAAGCATCGTTAACCAAATGATGCAGGATCCTATTTTACGAATTAAAGAAATGGCTGGCGAGAAGCGGGCAGACGAAGCGATGGATATGTTCGTTAAGCTGTTTGCACTCGAGGAAGATCTTGCTAAAGCGCGTCAAGCGGAGCTTGAAGCGGCAACAGATACTGTCGCTGCTGCAAAAAAGAAAAATGTTCAACCCCATGCAGCTGCGGCGGTATTAGCACCTATTACAAGGTAGAGGGCTGCTAGGTGGAGGAGCTATGGAGACGCAAAACTTTTTATATGATGCGATACTTTATATTTACGCCCTGAGCCTGCTGTTTTATTTCTCCGACTTCATGAATGCAAGTCGGAGAGCGAAACGGATGGGTACAGGGCTGCTTATTTTTGTTTGGGTATTACAGACTGGTTACCTTGTTACTCGCATCGTATCTCATTTGCAAATGACGGAAGTATCAACCTTTGAATACTGGTTAGGCTTTTCTTGGCTTTTAGTTACCATTTCGCTAGTGATCAGTCGATTTATTAAAATTGATTTCATTGTGTTTTTTGTAAATGTTGTTGGTTTTGCGGTGTTGGCGCTTAACCTGTATAGTGACCCTGGAAATGGCGAGTCGCTTAAAGTTTGGGAAACAACAAGAGAGCTATTATACATTCATATCAGTCTCGTTTTGCTTGCGTATGCTGCATTAACCATAGGCGCTTTGTTCGCCGGCATGTATTTGTTTTTGCATAATCAGCTGAAACGAAAGCGCTGGTCAAACTTTGTGCGCAGATTGCCAAGCCTCGATATGATTGAGCGTTATGGAGATCGAGCAGTCATTGTTGGCGTTCCATTGTTTGCAATGTCGCTTGCGATTGCGGTGACGTCTATACTTGTCGAAAGACGGTTTGCGTTGTTGATTGACTGGAAGGTACTGTCTTCCTTTGGAACCTTGGTCATGTACATTATTTATGTGTACCAGAGAGCGATGCTCAAACGTCCCGGATTGCAATTGGCCCGCTTTTATATTATTTCGTTTGGTTTGCTGCTTCTGAATTTGTTTACTAATTATTTCTCCTCCTTTCATTAACGAGAATTGACTGCTGGAGGCAAGGACGGCAATGAATGGTTTATATCCAATTTTCATGCAGCTTAAAGGCAAACGCTGCGTTATAATCGGCGGCGGAAGCGTGGCGCAGCGAAAGCTGCAAGGGCTGCTGGCTGCTGGAGCGGATGAAATATGGGTCATCAGCCCGTCATTAACTCCTCAACTCGTGAGTTTGGCTTCCGACGGGGAAATCAACTGGTTCCAGCGAGAATACAATGATGGCGATCTTGCTGGTGCATCGTTAGTGTTTGCGGCAACAAACGATAAACGTTTAAATGCGGAGATTGCGGCCGCCGCCGATCGGCTTGGCATTTTAGTAAACGCGGTGGATGATGCGGACAAAGGCTCGTTTATTTCACCTTCGATTGTCAGGCGTGGAGATTTGCTGCTGGCGGTTACTGCTTCAGGTGCAAGCCCGGCATTGTCTCAGCAAATAAAGAAAGAGCTTGCAGCGCTTTATGGCCCGGAATACGAAGAAATAACTATAGTAATGCGAYGCTTTCGGGAGAAAGTGTTAAACAGCTTGCTTGATGAACAGGAGAGACAATCCGTGCTGAAGCTTGCGGCCGAAGAGGCAGCGACGCTAAAGCGGATCAATATTGATATGGATGAATGGCTGCAAAGCTTGCTTCATCGGATAGACAGGGGGCTTACATAATGGCAACAACTAACCAAGGACAACGAATTATCGTGGTAGGAACAAGGCAAAGCGCACTTGCGCTTACACAAACGGGACAAGTGATCGATGAACTGACACGCATAAGTGAGAAGCATGGGTTTGATTATAAGTTTGAAGTGAAAAAAATAGTAACAAAAGGTGATCGCATACTTGATGTTACGCTGTCTAAAGTAGGTGGAAAAGGGCTGTTCGTTAAGGAAATCGAACAAGCACTTGCAGACGGTGTAATTGATTTGGCCGTTCACAGCATGAAGGACATGCCTTATGAGCTTCCAGAAGGGTTAATAAATGGAGCGATTCCAAGACGCGTCGATCCTAGAGATTGCCTTATCACTCGTGAAGGCGGCGGATTGTCTGAATTGCCTCTAGGTGCGAGAGTGGGAACGAGCAGCCTGCGCAGATCCTGCCAGCTTAAAAACGCGAGACCTGATCTTCAGCTTGAGTCCATAAGGGGCAATATAGATTCCCGTATTCGCAAATTAGAAACCGAAGGTTTCGATGCGGTTGTGCTTGCTGCAGCTGGTCTGAAACGCATGGGATGGGAAGATCGCATATCTGCGAACATTCCTGTTGATGTATGCTTGCCTGCTGTAGGACAAGGCGCACTTGGCATTGAATGCCGCGAGAATGATGAACAAGTTCGAGAGCTGCTTTCCCTTCTTAACGATGATGAAACCGAGGTTACGGTACGAGCTGAGCGAAGCTTCCTTGGTTCACTGAATGGTGGATGCCAGGTGCCGATAGGCGCATATTGCACATTAGGTGATGAGCTCCCAGGCCAAAGCGGGAAACATGAGCTTATCCTGACGGGCATGGTCGGATCGCCGGACGGAGCAACGCTGCTGAAAGAAGTGATGAAGGGAATTGATCCTGAACAGCTTGGTCGTGATGTTGCAGATGCACTCATTGCACGCGGCGCAGACCGTATTTTAGCTGAAATTGGGGGATGACGGGCTTGGACAAGGGGAAGGTATATTTAGTTGGCGCCGGACCGGGAGATCCGAAGCTGATTACGGTGCGCGGACTGCAATGCTTGGAGGAATGTGAGGTTGTCGTTTACGATCGCTTGGCAAGCCCGAGATTGCTCCGGTACGTGAAGCCGGGAGCGGAGAGAATTTACGTCGGCAAGCTGCCAGACCGTCATACAATGAAGCAGGAGGAAATCAACCAGCTTCTTGTCGATTTGGCGCTGCAAGGCAAGATCGTTACACGTCTGAAAGGCGGAGATCCTACGATTTTTGGACGAGTTGGAGAAGAAGCCGAGCTTCTTTATGATAACGGAATCGAGTTCGAAATCGTGCCAGGCATTACCTCGGCAATCGCAGTTCCCGCTTACGCAGGCATTCCAGTCACACATCGTGATATGGCATCATCCTTGTCCATTATTACGGGTCATGAGAGTCCGGATAAGCTTGACCGCTCCATTCATTGGGATAAAGTAACGAATGCTACTGGAACCCTTATTTTTCTAATGGGTGTTGCCAAAATAGGATATATTTCTGATCAGCTCATGAAGCATGGCAAGCCGCCGAAAACGCCAGTTGCGCTTATTCGCTGGGGAACGAGAGTTGAACAGCGTACCATTGTTGGCACGCTGGAAACCATTGAGGGGATTGTCAAAGCAGCGAATTTCCAGCCGCCTGCTGTCATTGTGGTAGGCGATGTTGTACTGCAGAGAGAGAAGCTGAAATGGTATGAGAACAAGCCGCTATTTGGCTTGCGTATACTCGTTACACGAGCTAGAGCACAGGCAAGCGAGCTAGCTGAACAGATTGAAACGCTTGGCGGGGAGCCTTGCGAGTTTCCAGTCATTGAAACGATTGAACCAACGGACCCCGTTGTTGTAGCTAACTTGAAGGAACAGTTGGAGCAGGCAGAAAAATATGAGTGGCTAATGTTTACGAGTGTAAACGGCGTGGAGTACTTTTTTGGATGGCTGCGTAAATTTAATATCGATATTAGGAGATTTTTTGGTGCGAGAATTGCAGCAGTTGGTCCTAAGACAGCTGAGGCGCTTGCAAAGCGCGGCTTAGTGGTTGATGAGCTGCCTGTAAAGTTCCATGCGGAAGGCTTGCTGGACAAGCTGGCGCCGCAGCTGAAGGCCGGAGAACGAGTGCTGCTGCCTCGAGGAGATCTTGCACGCGAGGTATTGCCCCGTGAGCTGAAGGAAATGGGACTTGTGCCAACGGAAATCGATGTTTATGAAACGGTCATTGTCGATGAGCAGGACGAGCTTGCCCTCGAATGGATTCGCGAGAAAGATATTCACATGATTACATTCACTAGTTCATCGACGGTGACCAATTTGCTTGAGGTATTGAGACGCAAGGGCGTTTCAGATCCAGTACAACTATTAGCGGACATTCCCATTGCGAGTATTGGCCCGCTTACAACAAAGACTGCACTAGAAGCAGGCTTGAAGGTTGCTATTGAGCCAGAAGATTCAACGCTGGATAGTATGCTTAAAGCAATCGTTGATTATCAGCAAAAACAACTTGCTAAGCTAGTCGAGGAGGAATACTAAGTGATGAGTTTCCCAACAGTAAGAAATCGCAGATTACGCAAAACGTCTGCTCTTCGGAGCATGGTAAGAGAAACCGTGCTGAGTGTAAATGATTTTATATATCCGATCTTCGTTACGCATGGTGTAAATATAAAAGAAGAAATTCCATCAATGCCGGGTGTATACCATCTGTCGATGGATCTTTTGGAGCAGGAGATTCGTGAAGTGGTTGCTTGCGGCATTCAATCGGTGCTGCTGTTCGGCCTTCCAGAATATAAAGATGCTTTGGGATCTTCGGCTTATGATGCGAACGGTATCGTTCAACAAGCGATAAAAGCAGTGAAGAAGTGGGCGCCGGAGCTTGTTGTTGTCGCTGACACTTGTTTATGCCAATTTACCGACCACGGTCATTGCGGCATCGTACATTTGCATGAGGAAACAGGCATAGCGGAAGTGGATAATGACTCCTCGCTTGATCTGCTCGTACAAACGGCGGTATCGCAAGCGGAAGCAGGAGCAGACATTATCGCACCTTCCAATATGATGGACGGCTTTGTGCTTGCTATTCGTGAAGGACTAGATGATGCTGGCTTTAGTGATGTTCCGATTATGTCTTACTCTGTTAAATTTTCTTCGGCTTACTACGGCCCTTTCCGTGATGCCGCACATTCGGCTCCACAATTCGGCGACCGCAAAACATACCAGATGGACCCAGCTAACGTACGCGAGGCACTTCGTGAAGCAGAGTCAGATATTGCTGAGGGTGCCGATATGCTAATGGTCAAGCCTGCTTTAGCTTACTTGGATATTTTGAGGCTGCTTAAGGATAAATATAATTTACCGGTTGTCGCTTATAACGTCAGCGCCGAATACTCGATGGTGAAAGCCGCTGCAGCTAATGGCTGGATCGATGAGCAATCGATCGTTCTAGAAACCTTGCTAGGCATGAAGCGTGCTGGTGCTGATCTCATTATTACGTACCATGCAAAGGATGCGGCACGTTGGTTGAAGGGAGAGGGGTAAGCAGATGAGTGAACAGTCGAACCTTAGAAATGATGCGCGCTCAGTAGAAGCTTTCGAAAGAGCGAAAAAAGTAATGCCAGGCGGTGTAAACAGCCCGGTTAGAGCATTCAAATCAGTGGGCTTGAACCCTGTCTATATGGAGCGGGGAGAAGGCAGCCGCATTTATGATATCGATGGCAACAGCTATATCGATTATGTAGCATCATGGGGCCCTCTCATTATGGGTCATGCCCATCCTGAAGTGATCGAAGCGATTAAACGTACGGCAGAGAAGGGGACAAGCTTCGGCGCCCCAACAGAGCTTGAAACATTGATGGCTGAGCTTGTTTGCGAGCGAGTACCTTCAGTTGATATCGTTCGCATGGTTAACTCCGGTACGGAAGCGACGATGAGCGCCATTCGGCTTGCTCGCGGTTATACGAAACGAAGCAGGATTTTGAAGTTCGAAGGCTCATATCATGGTCATGCGGATAGCTTGCTCATTAAAGCAGGCTCAGGCGTTGCGACGCTTGGTTTGCCTGACAGCCCGGGTGTACCGGAGCATGTAGCTTCGCATACGATTACGGTACCATACAACGATATTGAATCGGTAAAGCTTGCTTTCGAAAAATTCGGTGAGGAAATTGCTTGTGTCATCGTTGAACCGGTAGCTGGCAACATGGGCGTTGTTCCGCCATTGCCTGGTTTCTTGCAAGGGTTGCGCGACATTACAACGCAGTACGGTGCGGTTCTTATTTTTGACGAGGTAATGACGGGCTTCCGTGTTGGTTATAACTGCGCGCAAGGACTTTACGGTATTACGCCAGACCTTACTTGCTTTGGCAAAGTTATTGGCGGCGGATTGCCAGTCGGCGCATACGGCGGCAAACGGGAGCTTATGGAGATGATTGCACCGAGCGGACCTATCTATCAAGCGGGAACCTTATCAGGCAATCCGCTTGCGATGGCGGCAGGTTATGCAACATTGAATCTGCTAACCCCTGAAGTGTATGAGCATATGGAGCRTCAAGCAGTTAGGCTGCAGCTTGGTTTTGAAGCGAATGCGCGCAAACATGGCATTGCAAATACGATTAACCGTGTTGGATCGATGGTTTGTCCRTTCTTCACGGATACGTTTGTCATCAATTTCGAAACGGCAAAAACATCCGATCTAGAGCGCTTTAAGGCTTATTTTGCGGCGATGCTTGATTTGGGTGTAAGCATTGCTCCTTCACAATTTGAAGGCATGTTTGTTTCCGGGGTTCATACGAATGAGGATATAGATGCGACAATTGAAGCGCATGATATTGCGTTTAGCCGCTTGTAATATCGCTGTATTTTGAAATGAAGGCAAGAGGCTCGTAAGGAAGCGAAGTTGTTTTTTTACTTCGTTTACGATTGGGAGGAACGTTATATGATTGATGGTCAGATGAAGAGGAATGGACAATGGCTGGAGCTAGACTGGCTTGCTCTTGGCGCTGCGTCCTCTGATACCATTAATCCTGAATCGGAAAAGGATCCGGCAGCAACGCCGGAGCTTGCGCAGCCGCGGGCTGGCAGTCATCCGCACCTTGTGCGTCAGTGGCTGCTGGCCCGTTCCTTTTTTCCGCAGAAGTGGATTAATCGGTTGTTTTCAATTGGAGGCATTCAGTGGAACGGGGAGCAGCTGCAGCTGCTTGCTTTCCCGCCAGTAGATCCGCGCAGTGATGCTTCATATCGTCACCTGCGCAGGGATACTAAACTAAATATGCCAGATGTGTTATATGAAGACGATTTCTGCATCGTATTTGACAAGCCAGCTGGCATGGCAGTGCATGGATCATCTCCCGGTCAAAGCGGAACGCTGGATGAGGCGGCGGCATGGCATCTTTTGAGCCAAGGCGATCCGCTGAATATACGTCATATCCACAGGCTGGATGATGATACGTCTGGTCCCGTTTTATATGCAAAAAATGATTTGGCCCAGTGGAAGCTTGATGAGGCGATGAGAGCGAAAGCGATAGACAGACAATATATGGCTGTCGTTCAAGGCCGAATGTCAAAGCTTTCGGGTACGATCAATATGCCAATAGGGAAGGATCGACATCACCCGGCAAGGCGCAGAGTTTCAGAAAACGGCGATCTAGCAATTAGCCATTACGAGGTTGTGGCAGCAAATTCTCGATCGTCACTAATACGTGTAAAGCTTGAGACGGGACGAACGCATCAAATTCGGGTTCACTTAAGTCATATTGGACATCCGCTGCTTGGAGACGGTCTGTATGGAGGCAGCACAGCACAGTTGAAGCATCAAGCGCTGCATGGGGAAAAGCTTGTTTTTCCTCATCCTCTGACCGACTCGCTAATAGAAGCAGCCTCGCCTTGGCCGCAATGGCTGATGCAGCTTTCAGAAGAGATGGAGTTCCGTTCAAAATGATAGTCATGCTCCTGCCCAACCTACCATATAGATAAGTAGTGAATGTAACGTTAGACCAAGCATTCAGTATGAGAGGGGAGGATTTAGGCGTGTCGGATCAAACGAAC
The DNA here is from genome assembly GCF_056400045.1 of Paenibacillus sp. 01L418. Taxonomy (NCBI): domain Bacteria; kingdom Bacillati; phylum Bacillota; class Bacilli; order Caryophanales; family Paenibacillaceae; genus Paenibacillus; species Paenibacillus sp. 01L418. The sequence continues at coordinate 17,614 of NZ_JBFTSN010000013.1, read as the reverse complement.
GGATTACGTTTTGATGTGTATGAGCGCGTCCACTTGCCCGATGATGTTGCGGCAATTGACGAGTTGGAGGAAATTGAGCTTGTTCCTCGTATTCAAGTTATCGATCAAGGGGACCATGCCGTGCTTAGAGGGCAGCTTCTGCTTAGCGGGGTATATAGGAGTCAAACTGATTCCGAAAACTCCCTGACGCTGGAGCACTGGATACCGGTCGAAATAACGCTGCCAATGAACCGAATATCACGGCTGGATGATATTTCGATTGAAATTGACAATTTTGACGTCGATCTTTTGTCTGCTCGCACATTAAACATTACGGGTGTTCTTTCTTTGCGCGGTATTTCTGCTCAGCCTATTCAGGAGCCGGAGGACATTTGGCGCGAAGAACCTTTTACTGTCATTCATCAACGGGAAGTTTATGATGAACGAGCCGTGGAAGCTTTTAATGGTCAAAATGCCGCTATTGAACAATCGTACATAGCGGAAGAACTTGAGCTTGCTGCGCAAGAGGAGATTTCAAACGAGCAAATAGCCGATGCATCGGATGAGCCTGAGGAAGCAACCGTAACCATCTCTTCCTCATCTTCAGGTGGAGGTTGGTCATCTTCGCAGTTATTCGCCTCTCCTGCTCCGCAGGAAGAGGATGTGGAGAGCCAAGAAGATGAGAGAGAAATTTCACTATCTTCTCAGCAAACAAGCAACGAGGGCTGGTTAGCAACATCCTCGCCGTTTGCAAATGATTCCGCAGTGATTCCACCAGTTGAAGCAGCAAGCGAGCAAGTACTGGCGGAGGAACGTGAAGAGCCGGTACAAATCGATGCTCCAATAGCTCAAATAGCTCCAGTAGCAGAGGCTTTCCCGCAGCAGCAGATTCCTGTTCCAGAGCAGGAAAAGCAGGAGCCGCGTATCGCAATTACAAACAAGCAGCCGCAAGAGGGTTCTGGTTTGGCAGGAGACGTCGGCATTCTCACGCTGCTTCAGACGAGTCGGCGTGAACAAGCAGCACGTCAGGCGGCAGAACAGGTAGTCGCTCAGCAGCGGGCAGATGAGGAAGCTAGAGTACAGGCTTCCGGCGATGAGATTGAGTGGAAAAACTTATTTCTGGGCAAACGCTCGGAAGATAAGGAATTTAAGAAAATTCGGATGTGTATTGTGCAGCGGGACGAGACGCTTGATGTCATCGCTACACGCTATAGCATGAATCCGAGGGAAATTGTAATGTATAACCGATTGGACGACTCAAGTGTGTCGGAAGGACAGCTGTTATACATTCCATAGAGGCTTCTGTAACGAAAATGCCCTTATTGCTCATTAATTTGAGCGATAGGGGCATTTCTTGCTTCTGCCGAGGTTGACTCAGGTCAGCAACAAAGGTATGATAAAAGTATATATGTGTTATAACGACATTGATGGGGAATAGTAGGCAGCAAAGCCTTCAGAGAGTGGAACCGTTACGCTGAGAGGTTCTGCAGGAAGTGACTGCTACGAGTCGCCCCGGAGTTGCCTGAGCCAAGTAGGAGCAACCTGTGCTCTACCGAAGTCAGGCCGGCCGCAGCCGTTATCTGTTTGAGTGCCATGCGGATACATTTCGTGTGGAACAAAGGTGGTACCACGGAAGCTTAACCTTTCGTCCTTTATGATAAGGGCGGCAGGTTTTTTTTGTTTTTGTAGATCGATTTATGGAGGATGGACGAATGTCAGAAAATCAAACGACAACTGCAATGCCGACAACTTATGATCCTAAGGCAGCTGAGCAGAAATGGTACGATTACTGGATGCAGGGAAAATTTTTCGAGGCAGGCAAACGACCGGATGCACAGACGTATACGATTGTTATTCCGCCTCCTAACGTTACCGGAATGCTGCATATCGGGCATGCGTTAGATTTTACCCTACAAGATATTTTAATTAGAACAAAGCGTATGCAAGGTTTCGACACGCTATGGGTGCCAGGAACTGACCATGCGGGCATCGCGACGCAAACAAGAGTTGAGCAGAAGCTGCGTGAGCAAGGAATTTCGCGCTACGACCTAGGTCGTGAAGCATTCCTAGAGAAAGTATGGGAGTGGAAGGATGAGTACGCAAGTACGATTCGCGATCAATGGTCGAAGATGGGACTTTCCCTCGATTATTCGAGAGAGCGGTTCACTTTGGATGAAGGCCTCTCCAAGGCTGTACGCGAGGTTTTTGTTAAGCTGTATGATAAGGGCTTGATCTATCGCGGCAAAAAAATCATTAACTGGGACCCTGCTGCTCGCACAGCTCTTTCAGATATTGAGGTAGAGCACAAGGAAATCAATGGTCATTTGTATCACTTGAAATACCCGCTTAAGGACGGTTCAGGCTTTATAACGGTTGCAACGACACGTCCAGAGACGATGCTCGGCGATACAGCTGTAGCGGTTCATCCAGAGGATGATCGTTACAAGCACTTGATTGGGCAAATGATCGTGCTTCCAGTCGTTGGGCGCGAAATTCCGATTATTGCAGATGAGTACGTCGATAAGGAATTTGGTTCAGGTGCCGTAAAAATTACGCCTGCACATGATCCAAATGACTTTGAAGTTGGCGAGCGCCACAGTCTGCCGCAGATCATTGTGATGGATGAGACAGGTACTATGAACGCTGAAGCTGGTCCTTATCAAGGTCTCGACCGTGCGGATTGCCGCAAGCAGCTCGTTAAGGATTTGCAGGAGCAAGGTGTATGCGTGGAAATCGAAGATCATGTGCATCAAGTTGGTCACAGTGAGCGAAGCGGCGCCGTTGTTGAGCCCTATTTGTCTACACAATGGTTCGTTGCAATGAAACCTCTAGCTGAGGCTGCAATCGCAGCTCAAAAGGCTGGCAAAGGTGTCAACTTCGTACCTGAGAGATTCGAGAAAATATATTTGCACTGGATCGAGAACGTACGCGATTGGTGTATTTCGAGGCAGCTATGGTGGGGTCACCGCATACCGGCTTGGTATGATGAGACGACAGGTGAAACACATGTCTCCCGTGAGAATATGGAGGGCGATCACCTTACCCAAGATAATGACGTGCTTGATACGTGGTTCAGCTCTGCATTATGGCCGTTCTCTACGCTAGGCTGGCCGGATGAAACGAATGACCTGAAACGTTATTACCCAACGGATGTACTCGTAACGGGTTATGACATCATTTATTTCTGGGTATCCCGAATGATCTTCACAGCTCTTGAGTTTACAGAGCAATCTCCGTTCAAGGATGTGCTGATGCACGGACTTGTTCGTGACTCCGAAGGACAAAAGATGTCCAAGTCGAAGGGCAATGGTGTCGATCCGCTTGAGGTTATCGAGAAATATGGTGCAGATGCTATGCGTTATATGATCTCGACAAGCAGCACGCCAGGACAGGATTTGCGTTTCCGCTGGGAGAAGGTTGAGCAATCGCGCAACTTTGCGAACAAGATTTGGAATGCATCACGCTTCGCGCTGATGAATCTTGAAGGGGTTGAAGCAGCTGATATTGATATCACTGTTAACCTCGGTACAGCGGATCGCTGGATTTTGCATCGTCTGAATGAAACGGTTCGTGATGTAACTCGATTAATTGACAGCTATGAGTTCGGTGAAACTGGACGTCTATTGTATAATTTCATTTGGGACGATCTTTGCGACTGGTACATTGAATTCGCTAAGCTTAGCCTTTACAGCACGGATGAAGCAGCTAAAAAAGCTACGCAATCGGTACTTGCTTATGTGCTAGACCGTACGCAGCGCCTTATTCACCCGTTCATGCCATATATCAGCGAAGAGATTTGGCAGCATCTGCCTCATGTTGGCGATACGATCACTTTGGCAGAATGGCCGGTTTATGATACTGCGCTTGAAGCGCCGGACGCTGTGAAAGAGATGGAGCTCCTGATGGAGATGATCCGTTCAGTGCGCAATATCCGAGCAGAAGTAAATGTTCCGATGAGCAAAAAGATTGAAATGCTAATTAAGCCTGCTAGCGAGGCTGAAGCTGCTATTATGTCCCGCAACGAAGAATTTATTAAACGTTTCTGCGGTACGTCAAGTTTGGAGACTGGCCTGCACATTAGTGCGCCGGACAAAGCAATGACTGCGATTTTAACTGGTGCTGAGATTTATTTGCCGCTTGCCGGCTTAATCGATATTGCTCAGGAGATTGCTCGTTTAGAGAAGGAACATCAGCATTTGAATACCGAGGTAGAGCGGATTGAGAAGAAGCTCAGCAATGAAGGCTTTGTGGCAAAAGCGCCAGCTAAGGTTATCGATGAAGAACGCGCCAAAATGAACGATTATGCAGACAAACGCGACAAGGTACTAGCTAGAATTGCGGAATTGCGCGGATAACGCTGCAAAACGGAAGAAGGACGATTAGTATGGCAGAACAACAAATAGAGCAGCGGCCTGCAGGGCCGCTGCAATCCTACCGGGAAGCGGTAGATTGGATTACTGGGCTAATTCCATTCGGTATACGTCCAGGTCTTGATCGGATCGAGGAATTGATGGAACGGCTGGATAATCCGCATCGCAGATTAAAGTTTATCCACATTGCCGGGACAAATGGGAAAGGGTCTACTTGTGCATATTTGACGAGCGTTTTGCTGCGCGGCGGATATGATGTAGGCACATTTACATCGCCATATATAACGAAGTTTACGAATCGTTTTCAATATAACGGCATCRATATCGAAGAAGAGACGCTGCTTAGACTTGCCAACGAGCTAAAACCTCATGTTGATGAGCTTGCTCAGACAGAACTAGGCTCGCCTACGATGTTTGAAGTATCTACAGCGCTGGCTATTCTTTTTTATGCAAAGGTCACTTATCCCGATTATGTCGTGTGGGAGACTGGACTTGGCGGCAGGCTTGATGTGACGAATATCGTTCAACCGGTTGTTTCCGTCATTACGAATATTGGCCATGACCATATGGATAAACTCGGTGATACGATTGCTGCAGTTGCGAGCGAAAAAGCTGGCATTATTAAAGCAGGAATACCGGTTATTAGTGCGGTTACTCAGCCAGAGGCAATTGAGGTTATCAAGCAAGCAGCTGAAGGTAAAAAAAGCACGCTATATTTGTTAGGTGAGCAGTTCCATGAAACGGCAATCTCGGTTCGCGAGAATGAACAAACTTTCCGCTTCGACAATCTATTCCGCAGCATCGAGCCTTTGACAATCACGCTAAATGGCGCCCATCAACGGACGAATGCAGCGGTTGCTGTCATGACGCTTGAGATACTTCGCCAATATAATGCACTGGTCATCGAAGATGATGTTCTGGCGGAAGGGCTTCAAAAGGCTGCGTGGCCGGGACGACTTGAGATGGTTTCTGATCAGCCTCGTATTTTGGTCGATGGCGCACATAATCCAGAAGGTGCAGAGTCACTCGTGGACGCTTTAAAAAATACTTACAAATATGATCGGTTACATCTTATGATGGGTATGCTGGAGAATAAGAATCATCAGGATGTTCTTAAGCATATACTACCAATAGTGGATACGCTTATTGTGACCGAGCCTGACTATCGAATGAAAAAAGATGCCTCTGCTTTGGCTGATTTGGTACGTGAAATGCGTCAGCAACAGCCAGATCAGTACGCTTTCGAGCTTGTAGTGGAATCAAACTGGCAAGCAGCATTACAAAAACTACAACAGTTAACCGGGGAAACAGACCTTGGAGTCGTGACAGGCACGCTATATTTAATTGCTGACGTTCGCTCCCGCATTTTGTATGACTCGGATTCTGAAAAAGGTTGGTGAACCGTCTTTGAATACGGCAGAACACGTTCATTTCATCGGAATCGGCGGTTACGGAATGAGTGCCATTGCCCGCGTTATGCTGGAAATGGGCTATAAGGTGACCGGGTCCGATGTCGCACGTCAAGAATTAACAGAGAAGCTTGCAGCAAATGGTGCCAGCATTTATATCGGTCATCAGCCCGAGCATGTGAATGGAGCGGACTTGGTCGTATACTCTACGGCACTTTCCAAAGATAATGTTGAACGGAAAGCAGCTGAAGAGCTCAATATCCCAGTTTTGCATCGATCGCAAATGCTGGCTAGATTGATGAATGCAGGCAAAGGAATCGCAGTAGCCGGCGCACATGGCAAGACGACGACCTCTTCAATGATCGCGCTTGTTATGGAATCTTGCGGTGCGGATCCAACCTATATTATCGGTGGCGAAATCGTTAATGTAGGTACAAACGCAAAAGCGGGCAAAGGTGAATACGTCGTAGCGGAAGCGGACGAGAGTGATGGTTCATTCCTTCATTATCACCCTACGCTTGCTATCGTGACGAATATTGAGCCGGATCATCTTGAAAATTATGATGGCGATTTCGGCAAGCTGAAGGCTGCTTATGTGCAGTTTTTGCAGCAGGTGAAAGCGGACGGCAAGGCGATTGTATGCGCGGATGACGAGACGGTTAACGAATTGATACCGCAAGTATATCAAGGCAATATGAACTCATCGCAGCTAGTGACTTATGGCATTGACGGCGATGCAGACTATAAAGCTCAAAATGTTGTACTTGGAGACCGGAAGGTAACCTTTACAATGACGCATAAAGGGACATTGCTTGGAGATGTGGAGCTATCTGTTCCAGGTCTTCACAATGTGTACAATGCAATGGCTACTGTTATTACTTGTCTCGAAGCAGGCTTGTCCTTTGACAAAATTGCTGTTGCGATTCAATCATTTAGAGGCGCGAAACGCCGCTTCCAGGTGCTTGGGGAAGTTAATGATATTTTGGTCATTGATGACTATGCGCATCATCCAACGGAGATCAGAGCGACAATCAGCGCTGCAAAAGCAACAGGTAAGCGTATTATTGCCGTGTTTCAACCACAGCGTTATACGCGGACGTTTTTCTTATTCGAGCAATTCAGCCGCGCATTCCCAGAGGCCGATGAGGTAATTATTACCGACATCTACTCGCCGGCAGGCGAACTGCAAATCGAAGGAGTAACATCCCGCAAGCTGGTGGAGCTGATCAAAAGCAACAGCAACGCGAACTCCGAGTATATTCCAACCAAAGAAGAAGTGCTTGCATACTTGACTGAGCGGGTCGCACCAGGCGATCTTGTTATCACCATGGGAGCAGGCGACATTTGGAAGGTAGCGGATTCGTTAGCGAAATCGTTAAAATCAAACCAATAAGCAGCTAATGCCCGGGATTCCATATCGGAATCACCGGGCATTTTGTATAAGCATGGGACTTTTCGTAAAAAAGGCTCTAAATAAGCCCACATAAAATTAGCTTCAAAAATCGATAAAGTTGAATCTCACTAATCCAATTCCCTGTCCCCCAATTCAATTGCTTGTACTCACTACCTAATTCACCTCTCACTCTATACCTCACTCATTCACTCACTCACTCACTCACTCACTCACTCACTCACTCATTCACTCACTCATTCACTCACTCATTCACTCACTCATTCATTCACTGATCTAATCAACCCACTTAAACTAGCACTAGCTCAAAATCCTCATAATTCAACAACCCAATAACCTATGTTTTAAAAAGCCTCCACCGCCTCCCAGCGGGACGGAGTGCACTAAACCTCATAAATCTACAATCAAAATTTACGGACCCTTAATAATCCGTTTACGGGTCTCAGAATACGCATCAAGGTTTTATGAAACGCCGAGCGTGTCAAAGCGGGACAGGCTTTTGTTAGTCCAATTGCGAGTCTCAGAGGATGCAGTAAGGTTTGTAGAAGCTTCCAGCGTGTCTAAGTAGGGACGAAGCTCACTCCAAGCGACATTTGCTTATTAACGCTAGTTGCAGACTTTTAATATTTCAATTGGGAGTCTCAGAGGATGCAGCAAGGTTTGTAGAAGCTTCCAGCGGGTCCCAGAGGGACAAAGCGCTCCAACGCTTCATGAACTGTTGGACGCCGGATGTGGTTGTACGTTAGTTGAGTTGCGGGTGTCCAGAGGGTGCAACCCTTGGGGCCCTCCCTTGGAAGGGAGGGTTTGGGTGGGTTCGAAAATCATTTAATCTTTAATTTTGAAATGGTAATCTCTTTAATTTAAAACCTTTGAAGGTTTGGTAGATAACCCTCTAAGGGCATGGGTCTAAATCTCTCAAATGTCTCATAGATTAATACTAGATGAAAGGGACAAGGAGTGGATGAAATGACTCAGAAAAACCGTATTACTTATCGTTTTGACCGTAATGGCAATGGACAGTCCGTTAACGAAGAAAGCCGCAGCAATGACAATCAACAAGAGGCTCTCGACCATAAAGCAGCATCACCCAACAACTCTAATAACAATGCGAATAAAATGATTTCCAAGAAAGTTGTTCCTCTATACCCATCTACAGAGAAGCATTCCGTCAGCGAAGTGAGTCCATGGAACAGTCCGTTCCAAGAGGATATTGGCGCATTGGAGCAGCTTATTAGAGATGCTGATTCGAAGCCAGTATCCACTCCAAAACAGGCTCAGCCCAATCCTCCAAAAGAGAAGAAAAAAACGATAAAACCAACCTTTATGGATGATCCCTATGAGCAGCCTGAGGATCAACAGACATATACGGAAAGGTATTCAGATAGGGAATATATGCAGGAGCCGATTCAAGCGTATGAAGAAGAGTTCGTAGAAGACGAAATCAGTATAAAAAGAGTGAACAATGCGCGAGCGAAACGTAAGGCGGGAGCGCCATCATGGTTTAATGTATTTTTGTCAGTGACGGCTGCGCTTGCTACTGGAGCGCTGTTTGGTTATTTATTGTTGTCATTGTTTACGGGGGCAAGCATTTGGCCGGGAGGAACTGGTAATAAGCCTGACTCAGTACCCGTGATTGGTGATTCTGTCCAAGAAGGAACAGGCAAAGAACCGGTTGCAGGTGTAGGTGAGGAAAGCAAGGAAGCGGGAGTTGAAAATAAAAATGACCCTGCAGCAAAACCAGATCCGAATACTGCGATGGCTGCACTTAAGGGGCTGGATCGTTCTTATTATTTGCTGCAATTTGGCGTGTTTAGCAATACAGAGGGCAGGGATGCCGCAATGGCGCAATTGGCCGAGAAAGGGCTTGCTGGCGCTGCTATGACAAGTGCTGCTGATTATCGCGTATATGTAGGCATGGGTACAGATCGAAAAGGAGCTCAGGTTATTCGGAATATGATGCCGGAAATCGATCTTTATATCAAAGAAGTAAATATAGTAAATCCAGGAAAAATACCGTTTAAAGGCGATCAAAAAGCAGCACAATCTTTCTTCGATCAAACGGCTGTAGTCGTCCAAATGTTGGATGAATTAACATTAGCCCAGCTGGAACAGCCGACCTTATCGCCGCTTGGCGATGTTGCAGCAAATTCGTGGAAAGCCGAGCATCAAAAATGGACAGAAAACGCGGAAACGCTGCGAATAGGTATAGTAGATGCGGAAGGTAAGGCCTATTTGGATAAAATCAATCAAGCGATGAATGCGGCAGCAAAGACGATGGCAGAGTACGATAAAAAGCCTTCTCAAGCACAATTGTGGAAGACGCAAGCGGAAGTTATGAAAGTGATCATTACGCAAAAAGAATGGTTTGAGAAGATCAGCGCATTGTAAACGAATAGGTTCATGCGTATAATAGTCTTAGGTGTCATTTCATGGCGAGAGGCGTTGAAAGATGAAGAAAAACGGCTGGATTCTTCTCATATTTATCATACTTGGATTGTTGGCTGGCGCTCTAGTAGCGCGATGGCTGACTCCAGTTMCAGGCATCTCTTTTTTAACGAAACCAATCGAAACATCATGGTCACCTGCTGTCGATCTATATGTGCTCAGTTTCAATCTAACGCTTCATCTGCAAATCAGCTTGTTTAGCTTAATTGGAGCCGTAATTGCAATATGGTTATACCGCAAAATGTAGTGCAGCAGACATTGACGCATGAAGGAAAGCATGAAGGAGCGCAGCATTCAATTTATGGAATATAAAAAATTACGCAACGAAGCGATTAGCCAGCTCGTACTGGCCTCTTCGTCACCGCGCCGGAAGGAACTGGTCGCATCGCTGGACCTTTCTTTGCCGGTTTATATTTTGTCTACTGATACGGATGAAACGATTGAAGCGGGCTGGTCGCCATCGGAAGTTGTTGAGCAGCTCAGCCTGCGCAAAGCAAAAGCAGCTATACCTCTACTGCAACAAAAGCAGGAGGTACCAACGTCTTTAATTATTGGTGCGGACACCATTGTCGTGCTTGACGGAGATGTGCTTGGCAAGCCTGTTGACGACGAAGAGGCAAAGTCTATGCTTAGACGCCTTCAAGGCCGCTCCCATGAAGTGTATTCAGGAGTTGCTTGTGTTCTCTCTACTAGCGGGGAAGCATTGGTTGCCCATCGCAAAACGAAGGTAATGATGAAGCCGCTTAGTGAGGATCAGATTGCTAGGTACGTTGCTACCGGCGAGCCGAGGGACAAGGCGGGCTCTTATGGCATACAAGGACTTGGAGCGACGATTGTAGAGCAAATTGACGGCTGTTATTTTAATGTCGTTGGCTTGCCGTTATCGCTTCTCTCAGACATGCTCGCTTCCTATGACATTGCTGTTTTTTAAAAGGTAATTTAATTGATTTCAATCGGATTTTTTTTCATGAATGTGGCAGGATATGAATAATTCATTTTTTCGAAGAGGCGGGATTGGGACATGTTGCCGCAACCTATGATTTTGCGTGAAGTCCCCCATGAAGAACGTCCAAGAGAGCGCATGATGAAATATGGGGCAGAAGCACTTAGCCATACCGAATTGTTAGCCATACTGCTGCGAACAGGTACGAAGCGGCAATCTGCCGTACATTTGGCAGGAGCGGTGCTTAAGCAATGCGGCAGCCTGCGTAATTTAATGGATATGAGCATGGAACAATTAACAGCCATTCGAGGAATTGGTCCGGCAAAGGCGATTCAGCTTCGTGCTGGCATTGAACTGGGGAGAAGAATTTCCCGGAGTCAGCTGGGTGAGACGGTTATTGTGCGCAAGCCGCAGGATGCTGCGGAATATGTGATGGAAGAGCTTCGCTATTTGAAGAAGGAGCACTTCGTATGTTTATTTTTAAACACAAAAAACCATATTATTGCCCGCGAAACCTTATCTGTCGGTACGCTTAATGCATCGCTAGTACATCCTCGAGAAGTATTTCGTGCAGCTATTTCACGTAACAGCGCATCTATCATTTGTGTTCATAATCACCCAAGCGGCGATCCTACGCCAAGCCCGGAAGACATTGCGTTAACGGGACGTCTAGCGGAAGCTGGACAGCTAGTCGGAATTGAAGTTCTTGACCATTTGGTAATCGGTGACGGAAGATTCGTAAGTTTGAAGGAACAAGGTCATATGTAATATAATTAAGTGATGTGGCAATTAGAAGGGAGCAAGAACATGTTTGGTGGTTTTTCGAAAGATTTGGGTATTGATTTAGGAACAGCGAATACGTTGGTATTCGTCAAGGGAAAAGGAATTGTGGTAAGGGAGCCTTCCGTGGTGGCCCTTCGTACAGATACAAAAACAATTGAAGCAGTAGGCGAGCAAGCCAAAAAAATGATCGGTAGAACGCCCGGCAACATTCGTGCTGTTCGTCCGATGAAAGATGGCGTTATCGCTGATTTTGAAACGACCGCTACGATGATTAAATATTTTATTCGCCAAGCCCAAAAACAGCGTTCTTTATTTCCTCGTCATCCAAACGTAATGGTTTGTGTGCCGTCAGGCATAACAGCGGTTGAGAAACGCGCAGTCGAGGATGCGACTAAGCAAGCTGGAGCTCGTGAGGCCTATACGATTGAAGAACCATTCGCAGCAGCGATTGGCGCTGATTTGCCTGTATGGGAGCCGACAGGCAGCATGGTAGTTGATATTGGCGGAGGTACAACAGAGGTTGCTGTTATTTCATTAGGCGGAATCGTTACGGCGAGATCCATTCGTGTAGCTGGTGACGAGATGGATGAAGCGGTTATTCAATATATTAAAAGACAATACAATCTGATGATCGGGGAACGTACATCCGAGCAGCTGAAGATGGAAATTGGTTCAGCACTTCCACTGGATCGTCCGGAAACGATTGAAATTCGTGGACGCGATCTCGTATCGGGATTGCCTAAGACACTAGCGATTACATCCGATGAGATTACAGAAGCATTAGCAGATACCGTTAATGCCATTGTTGACGCGGTGAAAGTAACGCTGGAGAAATGCCCGCCGGAGTTGTCTGCGGACATTATGGATCGCGGTATCGTGCTCACAGGCGGCGGCGCCTTGCTGCGCAATCTGGACAAGCTGCTTCAAAGAGAGACAGGCATGCCTGTTATTGTTGCCGACAATCCGCTTGATTGTGTTGCGATCGGTACTGGCCGCTCGCTCGATAATATTCATTTATTTAAAGCAAGAAGCTCATCTCGTTCGAGACGCTAAGTTAGGTCCGATCGGGAAACGGATATGAAATGGGCAGGTGGTCGAGCTGTTTAAGCTAATGAGAAATAAGCGTATGTTTATGCTTATGATCGGGTTTATTTTATTCATAGCGGTCATCGGCTTCTCGCTAAGCGACCGCAAGGAATTATCGTGGCCGGAGAAATTTTTGAAGGATTCGGCAGCATACGTGCAGCAATGGTTCTACAAGCCCGCTGGTTATATAGCGGGCTTCTTCGAGGATATTAGTAATTTACGTACGATTTATGAAGAAAATGAGCAGCTGCGCCTTACAGCTGCAGCTTATTCTCGTGACAAGATTAATTACAATTTCGTAGAAAAAGAGAATGAACGTTTAAAGGCAGAACTCTCGTTCACACAGCGTCAGAAAGAGATGTACAATTATAATTATTTGATCGCACAGGTTGTATCGATCAGCAACGATGCGAATAACCGCACGATGACGATTAACCTAGGTTCCAGAGATGGCATCAAACCGAATATGGCCGTAACAACCATAGAAGGGTTGATCGGTCTCGTAAGTTCAGTAACCCCCAATTCGGCAGCTGTTACTCCAATTACAGAACTTGACGAAGCATCACCAACGTTCAACTCCATTGCTGTGACGATTATGGGTCGTGAGAATGAATCATTTGGTGTTCTGAGCAGCTACAACAAGGAAACGTCTAGAATCGTTATGACGAAAATCGCCGAAGACGATAAAATGGAATTTCAAGATACAGTTATTACATCTGGCCTAGGCGGAATTTATCCAAGAGGACTCGTTGTCGGAACGGTTGAAAACAAGCAGCTTGGCGACTTCGGCCTTACATATACAGCATCGGTCAAGCTATCAGCAAGTTTTGATCATCTGACTGAGGTATTTGTTGTTCAGGTCCCTGAAATGGAGGAAGCCGAGAAATGAGCTTGAACCGAATCATCCTGCTCATGTTGCTCTTGTTTGTTATCGAGGGAGCAGTGATGCCGTGGATTATTCCAGCCGGCTTCGGTCAACGGATCATTCCTCACTTTGTATTTGTAATGGTCATCTTCTCAGGCCTATATAGCAGAAGGCATCTTGCACTCATGCTTGGCATAAGCTTCGGATTGCTTCAGGATATTGTATACTTTGGTCATCTGCTTGGAATTAATGCGTTTATTATGGGTTTAATGGGTTACTTTACTGGCGTATTGCTGGAGCATCGCCGTTCAACGCTTATGATGGCGATTTCTGTTGTGGGTTTTGCCTGCATTCTATATGACAGCGCCATATATTTCATTTACAAAGCATTTCGAATTACGAATGAAAGTTATGCATGGGCTCTTATCGATCATATCCTTCCTAGTTTATTTTTACAGCTGGCGTTTGCACTCTTGTGTTATGTACCGGCGCGAAAATGGTTTGAAGGGCAGACATTGGTCAAAGCAGAGAAGGATGAGGAATAAAATATTGCTGCAGGCAGGATTTTGCCCAGCTTAGCAAGAATCCATTAGGTTGGGGAGGGACGAACGTGACCGATAAGCAGCATATTATTATTAAGGGTGTAAAAGAAGGTCTCGTGTTCCTTCTCGACGATAAATGTGAATTTGCGACGCTTCTAGATGAATTGCAATACAAGCTGGAGAAGACGCATCAGCAGTTGCTCACAGGTCCCCTTGTTCACGTTCAGGTGAAGCTTGGATCCAGGCAGATTTCTGATGATGATAAAGATCGCATCAAAAACGTGATACGTTCACAAGGAAACCTAATGGTTCAATCTGTTGAGTCTGAAGCGCCTAAGATCGATCCTCAGCTCGGACAGCAACCTAATCTGCAAGTGCTCACGTCTATTATACGCTCAGGCCAAACTTATGAGCATGATGGGGATTTACTTTTAATCGGCGATTTGAATCCAGGCGGTACTTTAATGTGTACAGGTGACATATATGTGCTGGGTGCATTGCGTGGAACCGCGCATGCTGGGATTGGCGGGAGGACGGACGTGATTATAGCGACTTCACTCATGCGGCCAACTCAGCTCCGCATTGCGGATGTAATCAGCAGACCGCCAGAGGAATGGATGACCGGCGATGCCTCTATGGAGTTCGCCTTCTTAAGTGAAGGTAGAATGCAAATTGATAAGCTAGCGCAATTATTCCGCATACGGCATAATCCTATAATGTTTAAAGGAGTGTAGAATATGGGAGAAGCGATTGTTGTAACATCAGGAAAAGGCGGCGTCGGCAAGACGACCACTTCGGCGAACCTGGGTACCGCGCTAGCTTTACTTGGTAAGAAGGTTTGCATGGTTGATACAGATATCGGACTTCRCAATCTGGACGTGGTTATGGGACTTGAGAATCGAATCATTTATGATTTGGTTGATGTTGCCGAGGGCCGCTGCCGCTTGAATCAGGCGCTCGTTAAGGACAAGCGCTTTGAAGAGCTATACATGCTTCCTGCCGCACAGACGAAGGATAAGGATTCTGTTACGCCTGAACAAGTTCGAAATATGATTTTAGAGCTCAAGAAAGAGCATGACTATGTTATTATTGATTGCCCAGCGGGGATTGAGCATGGCTTTCGAAACGCAATTGCAGGTGCAGATCGGGCTATCGTGATCACTACACCTGAGAACGCTGCGGTGCGGGATGCCGATCGTGTAATCGGACTGCTGGAGCAGGAGAAAATACCAAGTAAGCTGATCATTAACCGGATTCGTCAAAATATGATGAAAACGGGTGAAATGTTGGATATCGATGAAATTTGTCAAGTGCTGGCAGTCGATTTGATCGGAATCGTACCTGATGATGAGAAAGTTATTTCTGCTGCAAACAGCGGAGAGCCGACAGTTATGAATCCGGCTTCACGTGCCGCAATCGCCTACCGGAACATCGCACGCCGCATACTTGGCGACATGGTTCCTCTCATGCTGCTTGATGAGAAGGCGGGAGCGTTCAAACGTTTCCGTAAGTTCCTCGGAATAGGATGATTACGACTTGCTTAACAAATTAAAAAAGCTGGATTGGGGAATTTTGATAATCTTAGTTTTCCTTATGATTATCAGTATCGTACTTGTCTATAGTGCAACTGCAAATAATCCAAAGTACGCCGGTCATGAGATCAAACAGCTGAAGTTTTACGGCTTAGGCTTTTTTGTAGCTATCGCAGCCACCTTATTTGATTATCGTATCGTTCTCAAGAGCTGGCATGTCCTTTATGGCATAGGGGTTACATTGTTGATTCTTGTTTATTTCTTTGGAGCGGTTATAAATGGGGCTAGAGGATGGTTTCAGTTTGGAGCCTTATCGTTTCAGCCTGCGGAAATGGTCAAAATTATACTCATTATCGGTATCGCTTATATTATGGGACGACGGCAAGGCGATCGGCTGACGTTCACACAAGATTTGCTTCCGATTGCAGCATTTGCTTTCCTGCCGTTTATGCTCGTAATGATTCAGCCGGATCTCGGCAATGCGATCATATACGTAGTTATCGTGTTAGGGATGTTATGGATTGGGAATGTCAAATATTCTCATGTCATTACAGGGATTACCGTCGTTGTTGTAAGTCTTGTCCTTTTTGTTTCTCTGTTCAATACATTCAATCAAGAAATTTACAATTACTTGAAAGATAATGAAATGGGACATTGGCATAAAAGGATTAATACATTCATTAATCCGGAGACGGCAACTGCAGATGATAAACATCAATCGGAAAATGCACAAATTGCAATCGGTTCAGGCGGTTTAAACGGTGACGGTTATATGCAAGGCGATATGAAAAATGGCGGTTTTGTACCTTATCCGTATTCTGACTCGATTTTTGTTGTTATCGGCGAGGAATTTGGTTTTCAAGGCGCAGCCATCTTATTGCTTCTGTATTTCTTGCTCATATATCGGATGATTATTATTGCTTTTAAGTGTTATGATTTGCGAGCCTCGTACATTATTATTGGCATCGTGTCCATGTATGTGTTCCAGGTGTTCCAAAACATCGGAATGATGATTGGAATTATGCCAATTACGGGAATTACGCTACCGTTTATTAGTTATGGAGGCACATCTCTACTGCTTAATATGTTGTCAATCGGACTTGTATTCAGCATTAAGGCACATCAAGAAAAATATGAGATGGCTGACTAAAGGTTAGCCAAGTTAGAAAGCTGCTTCTGAGACGGATGTTATCCGATCTTGGGGTGGCTTTTTTTATGATCAGCTGCGCTCGCATACTTGTCTCAATCCCCACATATCCATGTATAAAGGAACAAGCTGTCCCAAGGACGATGGAAGCGGGGGAAAAATGAGATGTTAATGAAGGATAATGAGAAGCGGCGCAATCAGCATAAAAATCAAAATACAGGGGATCGGAACTCTGTGCCTTTACAAGAAGAGGACATATATTCAGACCCTCGCATGCCATACAAGCACGGATATTTTGATGAAGACGAGGCGGAGGAGCTTGATCCAGAGGTCGTTTGGAAAACCAATCCTAATCCATGGGCAAATTGGAACGAGGACAAAGGGTATGTTGATAATAGAAGATTTATAAAAGGGCCAGTTCTATCGAATGAGAACGATCCGGGATCAGGCGGCGGGAAAAATAATTATACTTTCGGCAAGGAGCTGAAATGGAAGCTAGCAGTAGCATTGCTGTTATTTGGCGCGGTATGGGCTATGTTTCGATATGATACGGAATACACGCTCAAGGGACAAGCGCTCGTAAAACAAGCGCTTACGGATGAGATTGATTTTGCAGCTGCGGCTGCTTGGTATAAGGAAACGTTTGCTGGGGCTCCCTCCTTTATTCCTATTTTTCAGGACGATCCTGAACCTGCAGTAGGCGCAGATGGAACGGTAAAGCTGCCTATCGTAACCCCATTGGAAGGAGGATCGCTTGTTCGAACGTTTGCGGAGATGCTTAATGGTATAGAGCTTGCTGGAAGCTCTGAAGCAGAGGTTGTTGCAGCAGAGACGGGGCGCGTATTGCTATTATCAGATCAGAGTACGCAAGGTTCGACTATTGTTATCCAGCATGTCAATCAGCGCGTAACCGTATATGGGATGCTTGGGAAAACGAATGTAAAAGTAAACGACTGGGTTGAGGCAGGGGATTCTATCGGCAACCTGCTGAAAGCTGAAGGTACGCAGCCAAGCCTGCTATATTTTGCTGTTAAACAAAATGATTTGTATATCGATCCCGTGGGCGTGATACCGATTGATTAAATGGAAAGGAATCCAATCC